>CAZOYP010000001.1:0-120762 GCA_964584125.1 uncultured Nitrospinaceae bacterium
CAATAAAAATAGCCTTGACCCCAGTATGTACAAACTGCTTTAATACGTTGATTTTATCTGAAACTTTTGCCCCACCGGCGATTATCACTGTTTTGCTTGGCTGGCTTATTATTTTTCGGCCAAAGTTTCCCAGGTTTGTTACTTCTTGATAAAGGAGGGTTCCCGCTACTACAAGCTTGTTTTGGGTTTTCATTATCTGAGGAAGCATTTTTATACTTTTGGTTGTTCGATGACTACATCCAAAAGCGCAATTAATGTACACATCTGATACATTAGCTAACTCATCTATAAACTCTTTTCTATAGGTGTCTGGGTTGGAAGGATCTAGTAAGTATCTAAGGTTAGGTAGGAATTTTATCCCACCAGGAGGCATGCGTTTATGAGCAGCAATTTCTAAAGAGTGTTTCATATGGGAGTCTATTATTTCCGGTGGGAAAATAGTGTAAGTATCACCGTAAAGCCGACGAATTAACGTGTCAAAATGAGAACTCACGAATTGTATGTTAAAAATGCCATCCCAACCCATGTGGCCTTTTTGCTTATGTGGCCTACCAAGGTGTGATCCTATGATAATTCTACAGTCTCCGTCGGTAAGTTCATGAATTCTTTTAAAAGTCGTATCCAGAAAGCGACGCATTCGAGTATCATCAGCAACCCTATAGTAACCTTTTTCAGTTGCAACTAAAGGAACATTGAAGTCACATCGAATAAATATGGATTTTCCTTTTAAATGGTCTGGAGTCAGTGCATCCAATGAGTTCATTCCGGTCTGTTTGTCCATAGGGCTCCACCTTGCAAACTATAAGGTCAATACTGAATTTTATGTTTGCAAAATGTCTTTGATATTGCAAGAGATAAAATGATTTTTAGTGAAAAGTAACCACTGCAATTGACAAAAAGTTGCGATATTATATTTTTGTTTCGAATTTTAAGATATTTCAATTATGCATGATGGTGATCATACCATCATAAACTATTAAAAATTAAAGACTAATTAGTCTAACAGATTTTGAATTTTAGCTGCTTTTAGTTTATTATAACCATGCTAGCAGTTGAGTCTCATTATGGGGCCTAGCTAAAGAAAGGGTATCATGCCAAAAAAATTATCTATGATGATAAATAGAGATCATCCAGAAGTCTGCCGTGCTGTCATTTTAGAAGATGGCAGGATCAATGACTATATCGTAGAAAACGTTTCACAAGAGAAGATCAAAGGAAATATTTATTTAGGAGTAATTAATAGAGTAGAGCCGGCAATTGAAGCCGCATTTGTTGATATTGGTGGTAACAAATATGGTTTTTTACCATTTAAGGATGTCCTTAAGGAGTCCTATGTCGACACAGGAGAAAAGAAGGCTCGTGTTCGAATTCAGGATGTTTTAGTCCGTGGTCAACAAATACTAGTCCAAGTAGCTAAAGAGAGTCGTGATGCAAAAGGACCATCTTTAACTAATAGCATCTCATTGCCTGGAAGGTTTTTGGTATTGATGTCAGGTTCTCATGCTAGTGCTGTTTCTCGGAAAATTGAAGATGAGGAAGAGCGGAAAAAGTTAAAAACCCTCGTGGCGGACTTTAAGCTCCCAGATAATTTAGGACTAATTATTAGAACAGCTGGATTAGGCAAAACTAAATTAGAACTTCAAAAAGACCTTCAAAGACTACTTATGGTTTGGGAAACCCTAGGTTCATCACGTGAAAAAAGAACTAATAAGCCACCGTTTCTTCTATATCAAGAGGCAGATATGGTGGTTCGCCTTGTAAGGGATAATTTCACAACAGAGACTACAGAGGTCCTTGTTGATAATATTGAATCTTATAACGCAGTGAAGAGTTTTATGAAGATGGTTATGCCACGATTTATAAATCGTGTAAAGTTATATAAAGATACTAGGCCTATATTTTCTCGTTTCAATATAGAAGATCAGATTGAATCTTTGTATAAGCGCAATGTTCCTTTACCTTCGGGTGGTTCTATTGTTTTTGATTCAGGCGAGGCAATGGTTTCGATAGATGTTAATTCTGGTAAAACAACAAGTGCAAGTCAATTAGAAGAAACTGCCCTAAAGACTAATCTTGAAGCGGCTGTAGAAATTGGAAGGCAGTTACGCCTAAGAGACCTTGGTGGGCTTGTTGTGATTGACTTCATCGATATGTTTCATAAGAAAAACCAGACATTAGTAGAAAAAGAGATAAAAAAAGTTTGCAAACTTGATAAAGCTAGAGTCAACATAGCGAGAATTTCTAAGTTTGGATTGCTGGAAATGTCTAGACAAAGACTTGCTCCTCCTGTTCAGCAAGGTGCATTTATCGAGTGTGCCTCGTGTAGCGGCACAGGAGTCATAAGATCTTTAAATTACGTTGTTATTCATGTCTTGCGTAAAATTAATGAGTATTTAGCAAGCGGAAAAGTTGAAAAACTAATTGTGGAGGTTTCCCCTGATGTAACGGCGTATATGCTAAATAATAAGTCAAGTTATCTATTAGGATTGCAAGAGAAATTGAAGTTTAAGTTAGAATTTTTAAGCAGACCTGGGGTTTTATGGTCTAATTTTAAATATGAGGTTGTAGAAAAAACACCAGAGAAATTGGAAAATCTTTCAAAAACTGCAAACCACACTTTAATCCAAACAGACAATTTAAAAAGTGAAGAAGGACCAGTCAGAAATCAAAATAGAGAACGTGATTCAAATAGAGGCCGTGGGGGTAGACCTACTCAACGAAAAAGATATACACGTCGTAACTCTAATGCCCAAAGGTTTGTGCGAAAAGCAGTACCAAACCGCTTGGGCAAAACGAGCGAAGTTGGTAAGAATTTAGCGTCCAACCAAACTAACTCAGATATTGTGTCTAAGGAGGCAATACCGAATTCTCCACCCTTGCCATTAGGGGTAACACCAAAGACAAAAGGAGGAAGTGAAAATATTCTTGATCGGATAACAGGATTTTTCGGAAAAACTTCAAAAAGTGGGGGTTTACCTTCTTCCGGAGCAGATTCTTAAGGTAGTTAAATTGATTTTGCGCAACGAAATCCTGTATCCCAGAAACGCTCGTGTGGTGGCGCAAAATTACGATATGGTATTACTGTAAACTTTTTCAATAGTCCGTGCTTCATTTTATGAAAGGAGCCTCCTCTTATAATCTTAACGTTTTTGCCGTACAAACTGTCTTTGTACTCAGAGTTTTTATATGGTCTATACCAATTAGCTGTCCATTCAGAAACATTCCCATTTAAATCGACTATCCCGTGTACACTTGTATCACTTGGGAAACTCCCAATTGGGCGGACCTGTTTTCCAAAATTTGCATTTTCTTTCCTGAATTTTTCTCCCCATACAAAAAGTCTATTATCTAATCCCCTAGCGGTTTTTTCCCATTCAAATTCGGTAGGCAGTCGTTTCCCTTGAGCAAGGCAATACGCATCTGCTTCATACCAACTCACGCCTCGAATTGGTTCATTGGGGTTGGCAGTTTCATATTTAAGTTTAGGTTTAAATCTTTGAAATGCTTCATAAGTAACTTCAAATTTATCAATAAAAAAAGATTTGAGGTAAACTTTTTGGGCAGGTTGGGCATTTAAAGCTAAGGTAGTATCTGACATAAATTCAATTGTTTTTTCATTTGCATTAATTCCTAAAATGAATTCACCTTCAGGTATGACTTTCATCCCTGATGGAGTATCCGAGCATGAAATTAATGTTAATATGAGCCCGAATATCAAATATCGTTTCAATTAGTAATTTCCTGTCGAGCAAAAGATGTATGTTTGTTAGGACTAGATGAAAAACTCTTGTGACCTTCACTAATAATATATTCAATAGAGTAGCAAGCTGCCTCCTGGCGACCACACATTATTGACTTACATTCAGATTCATCGCGTTTGCAATAATAATTAAGAATTCTCATCTTCAGGTATCCACCTTCAGCCATTTGAACAACGTATACATTCTTTTGAGATTCTATATTATGTGTCCTGGTGCGATAAAGATACCAATCTGAAATTGCTTTATTAATGATTTTCCCATAAGTTTTTGCGTCTTTTGTATATCCTTCAATAGGTATGGTGGTCATAGAATCAAAATCAACGGGCCCTAAGTTTTTAAGAGAAACTTTTCCCTTAGGATTTGTTATTCCACCATTAGTGATAATTTTAGTTCTTTGGAACCCTATATCCCATGGGTGGTGATTTATTTTATTTTTTTCTACCTCTATATCTTTTACTTTATAAGTTTTCTTTGTAGAAAAATCTACAAGGGTCCATCCCTTTCGAGATTTCGCATCAATTTTAATTATTGGATTTTGAGAAGAGATTGACATTTGTTTGGGAGGCGTCAATGGACGTGATTCAAAATCCTCAATATTCTCGCTCATGTAATTAATTGTGACCAGAAATAGACAGGACCCAGCTATGAGGCCAAGCATTACGTTTATGGTGTTATTCATTATTAATGGCTAAAAAGAGTGATTTAATTACTTAACATTAGAAAATCTTTATGTAATATAATTAAGGCGAATAAAATTGACGTTTTTGATTGTTTTTATTTTATAATAACACAAAGTAATTACTGTTTTTATAGGGTTTATAAAGAAAAAAATATGTCAAATAAACAGTTTGAATATAGAAAAGTCGAAATAGAGCGCTATGTTAAAGCGGAGTACGATAAGAAATTTCGTAAAGGTGCTCGCATTTCTATACGTAAGCGACATAAATTCATGAATGATATGGCTCGAAAAGTTAGCAAAAAATACGGCAAAGACGTTTTATGTTTAATTGACTTTGCAAAAGGGGGCTTTTTTTCACTAATATCTCCATCAAAAGCTCAATCAACCAGTTTGGGTCGTTTGTTTGACTCATTTACACATACACAAATTTCTTACACATCACATTGTCTAGAAAGATTTAGTGAGCGCACTGACAGTAATGAAAATTGTATTATCAGTATGGACTCATTAATGAATGAAGCTTTATTAACCTACGGCGAAAACTCAGGCCACCTTACCTGTCCTTCGGGGGTTTTTGCATATGAAATTGTGGATGGGAAAATGATCATAAAAACTTATATCAATTTTGACCTTTTATCTGAAGATCAAATCGATAAGTTTTACGGATCCGGAACGGCGACAGTATTACCTAAGGAATACATTGCAGAAGACCATGCACAAGCTGACTTTAGGCTTGTAGATGAATCTGAAAAATAACCCGGTCAATCACTTACCTGAATAGCATCACTTTATAATTATGCCTTACCGCATTTTTAAATTTATTTTTTAATAAATAATTACAAACCATGATTTTATAACTAAATGATTAAGGTTTTTAATCTATATAAATCCTATGGAGGGATGTCTTCAGTATTATCTGATATATCATTTGAGATTCAGGATGGTGAATTTGTCTTTTTAACTGGTCCAAGTGGAGCCGGGAAAACAACCTTGTTTAAAATTCTTTTTGGGTGGGAAAAATTTGATAGAGGGCAGATTCTAGTTGGCGGTGTTAACGTTGGCAAATTAAATCAAAAAAATTTGTATTTATTACGTAGGAATATAGGAATTGTTTTCCAAGACTATAAACTTCTTGCAAAAAAATCGGTGTTTGAAAATGTAGCCTTTGCTCAAGAAATTATTGGGGTTGATACAAAAACAGTTAGAAGTAAAACTTGGAATGCTCTTAAAAGTGTTGGCTTAGTGAAAAAAAAAGACTCTTATCCATCACAATTATCAGGAGGAGAACAACAACGAGTTTCAATTGCCAGAGCCATGGTTAACAACCCCGACCTTATTTTAGCAGATGAGCCTACCGGAAATCTTGATTCTGAAATATCTAAAGAAATTCTTGGGCTGTTTGAAAAAATAAACCAACAGGGGAAAACTATAATTCTTGCAACTCATAGTCCGGAAATATTGCGTGAAAAAGAATGCCGACGCTTATCTCTTAATCGAGGGAAACTGCTTCAATTTAGCTAAGATGAATTTGTTCATAATTAAAACTATAAATACAACCATTTCAAATATAAAAATAAACAAACAATTATTTCTATTGTCTGTTGCAACAAACTTCATAGCATTTTTTGTGCTCGGATTATTTTTTCTCTTGTTCGTTAACCTTAATGTTTTTTTTTCCACTTGGGATAAACACGTTCAGCTCATAGTTTACTTGAATGACGAGATATCCAATATAGATAAAAAAAAGTTAAAATTGTTATTTGATGCTAATGACAAGATCGAGTCGATAAGTTTTATCTCTCGGGATCAGGCATGGGCAACTTTTAAAAATGAATTTGAAATAAAGTCAAGCTTTATCACTTCTTTAAAGCATAATCCTTTGCCAGACTCTTATATTATTAAATTTAAAAATGATAAAAATAGATTAAAAAACATCAAGGATTTTTCTTTAAAACTTAAGGATTCTAAGGCTATAGAATCACTCGAATATGGAGAAAAGTGGATTTCCAGATTTGAACAGTTTATGATTTTTCTAAGAGGGTTCATTGTAACTTTTGGGGTTTTGTTGTTTTCTGGAATGACCTTGATAATATCTAATACTATAAAGTTTTCCATCTACACTAGAAAAGATGAAATAGATTTAATGTCTTTATTGGGAGCTACTCATGCTTATATAAAAGCACCCCTGGTACTTGAGGGTATTATGCAAGGAATAGTAGGTGCCTTGCTATCATTAGTTGGAATTAAAATCATCCACTTTTATATAGTTTTTAAGTTTCAAGGTTCACTTGACTCTATGTTACGTGGGGTTGATTTTCAATATTTAACTAATCCTATTATTTTTTCGCTTTTATTTACAGGGATTATTATTGGTGTTTTAGGAAGCTTTTTGTCAGCCAATCAATTTCTTGACTCCCGTACCTCCGAATGATTTCTCCAAATCAAATTTTCTTTCTTTTTTTGCTAATTTTGAATTTTACTGTGTTCTTAGAGGATTCGTATGCAAAAAACGGTAATGCGAATGATATTATTTCTTTATTAGAGAAAGAAAAACTTGAGCTTAAAAAACTTAAGAGGGAGATTTCTAAACAGACAGGAATTCTTAATAAAATGGGCAAGAAGGAATATTCTAATTTAAAAAAACAAAGAATATTAGATGGTCAGCTAAAAATCAGGAGTAGAGAGCTTAAAATATATGATTGGAATTTAAAAATTAATAAAAATAAAATTAATGATCTAACTACTAATCTTAATCGAAGTAAAAAAAAGATTTCTGTGCAACAACAAATCATGAGAAGACGAATTAGAATGATATATAAAGAGGGGAAATTGTTTCCTGTAAAAATACTCTTTTCATCGGAGAGTTTTGTAGATCTACTGAAAAGAGCTAAGTATATAGATAAAGTTATGACTTATGATAAATTGGTTTTTAGCAACTATAAAAATGAACTTAACACACTAACTAGAAAAAAAGATGCTTTGATTAACGCTAAAGGTGATCTTCTTTTATTTAAAAAAAAAGCTATCACCAAAAAAAAAGAAATTTTGGCGGAACAGAATAAAAAGAAGCAATTTTTAGCAAAGTTATACAAAGAAAAAAAATTGAATAAGCGTCTAAAGGATGAATTAATTAAGTCTTCAAAGCAACTTAATAAATTGATATCTAGGCTTGAAACTAAAATGATTCACGGTGAAGGTATTGATATTGTAGATAAAAAGGGAAGTCTCTTCCCTCCCGTGAAAGGCAATTTTTTAAATAAATTTGGCCGTAATAGAGATAGAAAATTTAATGCATATATTGTATCTAATGGCATTAATATAAAAACCCAAAAAGGAACAGCAGTACGATCTGTATTTAAAGGAAAAGTTCTTTACACAGGGACTCTTGAAGGTTACGGTAATATAATTATTGTTGGTCATGGCATGAACTACCATTCACTTTACGGCCATTTAGACGAAATAATTACCACTTCAGGAAAGTCTGTTAGGTCAGGTCAAATAATAGGGCGTTCAGGTGATACAGGTTCAACCATAGGTGAATCACTGTATTTCGAAATGAGGCATAATGGAAAGCCTATTGAACCAACTGCTTGGTTAAGCAAATTAAAAAAATAAATTTTTGTTATAGTGTTTCGTTACAATTTTTTAAAATTTGGAGGATGTTACTTCTCATGTTATTTCCCTTGAAAATTATGCCTAGATTATTGCTTCAAATAAAAACTCATTTTCTTCTGATTTTAGCGGTGCTTTTTTTTAATTTTTTATTTATGGATGCCCAAATTGAAGCGCAAGAAGCTTTTAAAAATACCACTGAAAGTAATGTTAATTATGAAGGTTTAAAGACTTTCTCTGAAGTACTTTCTTTGATTGAATCAACATATGTTGAAAAAGTTCCGAGCAAAAAACTTATAGATGGAGCAATCCATGGCCTTGTTAAAACTTTAGACCCTCATACCACCTATTTGCCACTAGAAGCATATCAAGAAATGAAGGTTCAAACTTCAGGAAAGTTTGGTGGATTGGGTATTGAAGTTAGTATGCGTAATGGTGTGTTGACTGTTATTTCTCCCATTGATGGGACACCTGCGTTTATTGCTGGTATCAAAGCTAAAGATAAAATTGTTAAGATTGAGGATGAATCAACACTTGATATGACCCTTGAAGCTGCTGTTTCTATTCTTCGTGGTGAAATAGGTTCTTCCGTAAATATAACTGTGATTCGTAAAGGATTAAAAGCACCTCTGCTGTTTAAAATTGTTAGGGATATTATTAAAGTTCAGAGTGTTAAACATAAAATTTATAATAACGATATTGGATATATAAAAATTAGAAGTTTTACTAAAACAACATCTAATGATCTAGATATGGCCCTTAATTATCTTCGAAATAAAAATATAACTAAATTAATATTGGATGTTCGCAATAACCCTGGTGGATTACTAAACCAAGCTGTTGAGGTTTCCGATCGATTTTTAGGAAATGAAAATCTTATTGTGTATACAAAAGGTAGGTCAGAAGATCAGGATATGCGGTTCACAACTAATGACAAGGATATTCATTCCGATTATCCTATGATTGTTTTAGTAAATGGTGGCAGCGCTAGTGCCTCCGAAATAGTTGCAGGAGCATTGCAGGATCTTAACCGTGCTATAATTATAGGTACACCTACCTTTGGTAAAGGTTCTGTTCAAACTATAATCCCTCTCACTGATGGTTCTGCCTTACGTTTAACAACAGCCAGATATTACACCCCTAGTGGAAAAGTCATTCAAGAGAATGGAATTGTTCCAGATATAATGATTCAGAATGAACCAGTACCTACTATTGACGAAAATAATAATCAAGAACCTAAAGAACCTAATGATAAGGAAAAAATTCGCCGCTTTTTAAGGGAACGTGATCTAAAAAAACATCTTAAAGGAAAAACTAGTATTGAAGGATCGATTACTGGTGATCCAGAGAATTTGTCTACCAAAAAAGATAAAAATTCAAATGAACTGAAAGAGGATTTAAAGAGGGATGCTCAGCTTCGTCATGCTGTTTCGCTTCTCTCGAGTTGGAATATAATGGTAGACACCTTTAAACAAGATAAAACAATTAATAAACCGACCCAAATGAGTTTTGATAATTTAAATAGATAAATTTTTATTTATGATTGTGCTCGGGATTGAAAGTTCTTGTGATGATACTTCAGCAGCTGTTTTACAGAACGGTACGGTAGTTCTTTCAAGTGTTATATGTAATCAAAACACTACTCATAGTAAATATGGTGGGGTAGTTCCAGAGTTAGCAGGACGATGTCATATAGAGTCAATTGATCGTGTGATTAAAAATGCTCTTACACAATCAAAAACTATTCTTAAACAAGTTGACTTGATTGCCGTAACAGTTGGACCGGGACTGGTCTCGAGCTTACTAGTAGGACTTAATACTGCTAAAGCTTTAGCTTATGCACTGCACAAACCTCTTGTTGGTGTTAATCATCTTGAAGGCCACCTGTTAGCTATTTATTTGCAAGAAAAGGTTGATTTTCCATATATAGCTTTGACGGTTTCAGGTGGGCATACAGATTTATATCGAGTTGATGGGTTTGGAGATTATAAAACTTTAGGTCGCACTCGTGATGATGCTGCTGGTGAATCATTTGATAAGGTTTCTAAAATGCTCAATTTAGGGTATCCAGGAGGTCCCTTTATTGAGAAAAAAGCTAAACTTGGAAATGCTTTAGCGCACCGGTTTCCAAGAGCTTTTCTAGAAAAAGATTCCCTAGATTTTAGTTTTAGCGGGCTAAAAACATCTGTTAGAAATATCATATTGAAAAGAGAGGCTGAGGCAATTCCTGTTTTGTCAGACAGTGATATAGCTGCCGGATTTCAGGATGCAGTAATTGATATTTTGACTGCTAAAATTGTTTTAGCCTGTAAAAAAGAAAAAATTAATCGAGTCGTTGTCACTGGAGGAGTAGCGGCCAATAGTGCCTTGAGAAATAGGGTTGCTTTGGTATCTGGTAGCCATGGTCTTAAATGTTTTTTTCCGAAACCAAAATTTTGTACAGATAATGCTGCAATGATAGCTTGTGCGGGATATTATAAAAATATTAAGAAACCTATGACTATGAATGAAATACTAAACCTTGATGCAAGCGCTTCTTTAAATCTTTAGTCAGCGACTAAGATTACTTGGCTAATACAATAAATTTAACTCCCCTATTAGTACCCCTTTGTTTAAGTATCAAACTTAACCTTATTATCAATAAATTTTATGAAAGTTTTAATAACAGGAGGTGGTGGGTTTCTCGGTCGTTCTCTTGCGATAAAACTTTTTGATTTAGGGTATGAAGTAACAATTTTAGGAAGACAATCATATCCAAAGTTAGAAAATATATTTTCTTGCATTAAAGCTAACGTCCAAGATGCTTCTGCTGTGATTAAGTCATTAGAATGCCAAGAAGCAGTATTTCATACAGCTGCAATCCCTGGAATATGGGGAGACTATAATGATTTTTATAAAACGGATGTTCTGGGAACTAAAAATATAATATTGGCCTGCCAGAAAAATAAAGTTAAAAAACTTATTTATACTAGCTCACCTAGTGTTATTTTTGGCCAAAATAACCTAGAGGGGGTTGATGAGAAAACCCCCTATCCAGATGAATATCTGTGTCATTACTCTAAAACAAAAGCCATAGCTGAACAAATGGTTATTGATGCAAATGCGAATGAGGGTTTAGCTACTGTTTGCGTTCGACCTCACTTGATATGGGGACCAGGTGACCCTCACTTACTACCACGCATTGTCAAACGAGCTAAAAGTAAAAAACTTATCCAAGTTGGAGAGGGTACAAATTTAGTAGATATGATTTACATAGACAATGCGGTTGAAGCACATGTTAAGGTTTTAGAAAAGCTCGAAATTACTAGTCCTGTTGCAGGAAACTGCTATTTTGTGAGCGATGACAAGCCAATATTATTATGGGACTGGATAGCGTTGGTATTAAAGGAATTGAAATTGCCTGGTATAACTAAAAAAGTTTCGTTTAAATACGCTTTTTTTCTAGGCCGAATATTAGAGTTTTTTTATAAAGTATTCCACATTAAAAAAGAACCTCTAATGACAAGATTTCTGGCTACACAACTTGCCAAGTCTCACTACTTTGACATAACACAGTCAAAAAAAGATTTTGGTTATAAACCAATAGTAACAAATGAGGAAGGAATCAAACGTTTGGTTAAGGATTATTTTTTTCGCCAAGAATATTAATTTTATGTGCAATACAGCCAGCACCAAATCCATTATCAATATTTACTGTAGCTACACCTGTAGCACAACTGTTTAGCATGGTTAGTAATGCCGAAAGACCATTAAACGATGCTCCATAACCAATGCTAGTTGGAACCGCTATCACAGGACAGCTAACCAGTCCTGCTACTACAGCAGGTAGGGCCCCATCCATTCCCGCAACTACTATAATCACTCGTGCGTTGCGCAGTATATTTATTTTGTCTAATAATCGATGAATACCTGCAACTCCTACATCATAAATTTTTTCTGTTTTGCTTCCAAAAAGTTCGGTCGTGATTCTGGCTTCTTCAGCTATTGGAATATCTGAGGTTCCCGCAGAAAGAATTGTAATGTGACCTACCTTATTATTTTTCTTTTTTTGGTTTATAACCAAAGTTAAAGAAATATCATCATAGGCGCTACCTAAAGGAAGGTCCTTTCTAATATTCTTATATCTATCAAAACCAAGTTTTGTTACAAGAACATCATTTTTTGATTGATATACGGATTTAATAATTGATATCAACTGATCTTGAGTTTTATCTTTCCCATAAATAACTTCTGGCAAACCATTTCTTAATGACCGATGGTGATCAATTTTAGCAAAGTCAAGATTTTCATAAGGGAGGGTAGCAATTTGTTTAATCACGTCTTTTGGACTTATTTTTTGATCATATAAATCACAAAGAATTGCTTCTAGCTTTATTTTATCCATCAGATCCCCCTTACGCCAATGAATTCAGAGGTAGTCTTGATTTGCATTAAATCTTTTAGTGCCTGATAGGGAGATTTCTCCTCATAGATGACCTTATAAGTCTCATCAATTATAGAAGCCTGTATATTTAATTTCGACTTAAGAGCATAAGCTGATTTAAGGGTGAGGACACCCTCAACGGCAACCTGCATATCATTGGTTATATCTTGAGGCTTTTCGCCTTGCCCAACTCTTATTCCAAACTGCCTATTACGACTAAGTTCACCCGTACAGGTTAGGATTAAGTCTCCTAATCCAGAGAGGCCAAAGAAAGTTTCAGGTTTTGCTCCAAGGGCTGTTCCAATTCTAGATATTTCAACTAACCCTCTAGTTATAATAGCAGCTCTCGCATTATGGCCAAATTTAACTCCATCGGAAATACCTGTCGTTATTGCCATGATATTTTTTAAAGCTCCTCCAATTTCAACTCCGATAGGATCATCGCTTGTGAAAACCTTTAAAGATGGAGTTGAAAAAATTGATTGGACTTTATCAGAGATAACTTTTTTCTCGGAGGCCACCACAATTGCTGAAGGGTTCCCTTTGGCAACTTCCATGGCAAAGGTAGGGCCAGATAATGTTACAAAAAATGAGGTGACGGGTAGTACTTCCTTGAATATTTCTTGTATTCTATATAATGATCCTGTTTCTATCCCTTTCCCGGCATTAATAATAATGGTATTTGGTTTTAGAATTAATGCTAACTTTTTAGCTATATTTCTAACATAACTTGTTGGAACTACCATCAGAACAACGTCATTTTCTCCAATCGCTTCTTCAAGTGAATTTGTGGGATGTATGAGGTCTGGAAGAGTTAAACCTGGTAAGAATATTGAGTTTTCTTTTGTTTCTTTTATTTGTTCACATAATATATTTTCATATACCCACAGATTAACTCTATAGCCTTTATTAGCAAAATGTAAAGATAAGGCTGTTCCCCAACTTCCGGCACCGATTATTGCAATAGATTGATTTGGCATATTTAATTAAAATTAAAAAATAAATAATTCATGTTATATTTCTTATAAGGCTTAATTAGATAAAATCTTAAAAAATGAAGTGATAATGATTTTTCATGTATATCTTAGGAAAAAAACTACCGTATTATAATGATTTAGAAAAAATATTTATATTTAAATTTTTATCTATTATCGATTTTTGGAGATTCAATTAACATGGCTAAAACTGTAAGAGTACGTCGTAAGGACATAATTCAACCAGATCAGTTTATATCAACTACCGATGTCATAATAGCCTATTGCTCTAAACATAAAGCAAAAATGATTTTTTTAATTGTATCCTTATTTTTGACTTTTTTTTTAGGTTTATTGCTTAAGCATAATCATGAACAAAAAACCCTTAAAATGGAGTCATTATATTTTCAGGTGGAGCAAGCAAAATCTTCAAAAGAAACCATTTCTGATGATAAATTTAAAAAAATGAGGCTTCTTTTAGAAGAATTTAGCGACGGATCTCAAAAACAAAGAGCGCTATTGATAATTGCTGATGAATTTTTTAATAGTGGTGACTATGAATCGGCTATTAAGTTTTATCAGGTAATTTTGAATGATTCTCCCTTATCTTTTAATCAGCAACTAGCTAATATTGGGATAGCTTATTCGTTTGAAGCGAAAGAAGACTATAATAATGCTATTAAGGCTTATAAATCCGTCATTGAGTATCCCGATGATTACCCCTTATTTGATGTCTACATGGCTTTGGCGCGTTGTTATGAACTAAATAGTCAAGTAAATGAAGCCATTTTGATATTTAGAGAAATGAAAATTAAATTTCCAGGTAATCCAAAAATTAAAATTATTAATTCAAAAATTAAAAAACTCGATATTTAATTTTTTATGTATACACCTTTTCTTCAATTTTTACGCAATTTATTGAATAAAATAAATTTTTTGATATTTTGGCTTATTTTAATTTTTCTTTTTAGTTCGATCTTTGTTTTGCCAGCTTCTTCGATACCATTTATTTCCAAAAAAAGGGAAGTAGAAATCGGTCATACCGCTGATAAACAAATAGTTCTTCAGTTTGGAATTTATCAAGATAAAGCTTTGCAGTTATATATAAATGCGATTGGACAGAAGCTAGTTGCTAAGCTTACAAATAAAGAATTTAAAAAATATTATTTTAAATTAATTGACAGTTCTGAGATTAATGCATTTGCTTTGCCAGGAGGTTATGTATACGTTACAAGAGGATTGCTTGCCGCGCTGAATAACGAATCTGAGTTGGCCTCAGTTATTGGCCATGAAATAGCTCATGTTCAATTTCATCACGGTGCAAAAAATATGATCAGGTCTATAGGTGCTCAAATATTTGCTATAGGAGGGGCTATAGCAAGTCCTAAAAATGTTGGCAAATGGCTGACAATAACTAGTGCCATATCCCAACAAATAAATATGGGATATGGTCGTGACGCAGAAATAGAATCTGATTCACAGGGTATGATGATTTCTTTTGAGGCGGGTTATCATCCTTTTGCTATGGTAAGCTTTTTAAAAAACCTTAGAAATCAGGAAATTATGAGTGGTCAAGCTTATCATAGTTTTCGTGCCAGTCATCCAGAAACAAAAGAACGTATTCTGAAAGCGGGGTTATTTGCATCATCTTTATCCAAAAAAAATACTAATTTTATAGATAACCAAAGAGTATACTTGCAAAAATTACATGGATTAACTTATGGAGGGAAAAGACATATTAAGGATAAGCGTAAGTATAAACCTAAGTATTTGGAGATATACAAAGTTCGAAAAGGAGATACTCTAACTAGTATTTCTAATAATATTTATAATGACGAAAGACGTGCTTATGAAATAGCGGTTATGAATGGTTTGAAAGAAAATGTTAATCTTAAAAAAAACTCCCTATTAAAGGTTATTAGAAAAGGCGTGTATTCTGAAGAAAAAAAACTTATGCCTAACTAGGGTTCAGTTTTCTGTTGGGCACATAATTCATGCTCTAAAAAATTCATAAAATTAATTTTAGTTCTAAGCGTATTGTGTGTAATAGACTCTAACCATATGCGATGATGCGTACTTTGAATATTAAGAGGTGTTGATGCAGAATATCTTGAGAAATATTAAAAAAGGCTCGGATAGTGATTTCTGAATTAATACGTTTTTAAAAAGCCAAGGCTATTAATAAAGCCTTGGCTTTTTATTTTTGTAAGTCTTTCTATTTTTGAGATCCAACATAGTTCAGAGCAGAGCCATGATAAAACCACTGGATCTCTTGGTCATTTAGAGTATGACCAACAATAATTTCTTCAGCATTTCCCTCGTCATGATTAAGTTGAATAGACAATGATCCTCCAGGTTTTAATGTATCTAATCCTGAAATTGAAATTCTATCTTTTTCCTGTATTTTTTCAAAATCGTCCTTGTTTTTAAAAGTTAAAGGTAATATTCCTTGTTTTTTAAGGTTTGCTTCAAAAATTCTAGCATAGGATTTTGCTATAAATGCTCGGCAACCCATATGGCGAGGTTCCATTGCGGCATGCTCCCGACTGGATCCTTCTCCTATATTTTCATCACCGACCGCTACCCAACCAAGACCTTCATCCTTGAGACACCTAGCAATTTTATTAATCTCAAGATCCTTTTCTCCTGAAATAGGGTTATTACCGGTTCCTGTTCCCCCAGTAAAAGCATTTGTCGCCCCTAGAAACATATTGTTACTAATATTATCAAGATGACCACGAAACTTGAGCCACGGACCAGCTTGGGAAATGTGATCCGTAGTACATTTGCCCTGAGCCTTTATTAATAAAGGAAGATCTTTGTAGTCTTTTATAGGATCGTGTTTAGGAAATGGCTCAAGAAATGCTAGGCGTTCACTGGAAGGATTAATAACAACTTCGCCTGTTTTAGTTGGCTCTTCATAGCCACTATCTTTTGAAGAGTATCCATTTGTAGGTAAAACATTTCCTGAAGGTGGATTAAATTTAAAGTTATTACCATCTTTATCTTTTAATGAGTCTGTTAATGGATTAAATTTCATTGATCCACTAAAAGCCATAGCCACAACTAATTCTGGACTACTTATGAAGCCTAGTGTTTCCGGGTTCCCATCATTACGTTTTGCAAAATTACGGTTATAAGAAGTAAGAATGCTATTAGCCTCTCCTTTTTGTTTATCCTCTCTCTTCCACTGGCCAATACAAGGACCACAAGCGTTAGCTAAAACGGTTGCTCCAACATCTTCAAATTCAGCTAATATTCCATCTTGCTTAATGGTTTCATATATTTGTTCAGAACCAGGAGTTACAAGAAAATTAGATTTAACTCTAAGACCAGCAGCTTTAGCTTGACGGACCAAACTTACAGCACGAGTCATATCCTCATAACTTGAATTTGTGCAAGATCCTATAAGAGCTGCTGAAAGTTCTTCTGGATATCCTTTCTCATCAACTTCGGAGGCCATAGTTGATATGGAACGTCCAAGGTCTGGTGTATGAGGGCCTACAATATGAGGCTCCAATTGATCTAGGTCAATTTCGTGGTATTCATCATAAAATTTTTCAGGATTATTTTCCACTTCAGGATCTGATTTAAGATGGCTCGCATATTTTTGACATAGATCAGCAATTGGAGCACGATTAGTTGCTCTAAGGTATGGATCCATTTCATCATCGTAACCAAAAGTAGATGTCGTAGCTCCGATTTCAGCACCCATGTTTGTAACTGTTCCTTTTCCCGTAGCGCTTAAAGATCGGGCTCCTTCACCAAAATATTCAATAATTTTACCAGTACCACCTTTTACAGTTAACATAGTAGCAACTTTTAAAATTATATCTTTTGAGGCGGTCCACCCATTTAATTTGCCCTTGAGTTTTATTCCAACAATTTTTGGCATTTTCGTGGTGAATCCTTGTCCAGTCATAGCATCTACCGCATCGGCTCCACCAACGCCAATAGCAATTACTCCCAAACCACCTGCATTAGGCGTATGAGAATCAGTACCAATCATCATTGTTCCTGGAACAGCATAGTTTTCGTAAACAACTTGGTGAATAATACCTGAACCAGGTTTCCAAAATCCCATATTATATTTCATCGCGGCCGATCTCAAAAAATCATAGACTTCCTTATTGAGATCTTCTGCGGCTACCAAGTCTTTATCAGCGCCTACGTATGCTTGAATCAAATGATCACAGTGAACAGTACTCGGTACTGCAACTTCAGGAATTTTTGCAGACATAAATTGAAGAATTGCCATTTGTGCAGTTGCATCTTGCATGGCAACTCGATCGGGCTGAAGAACAATATCAGATGTCCCTCGTTCTAGTTTCGAATAGTCACAATCTGCCATATGACTGTATAAAATTTTTTCAACGACAGTAAGGGGTCTACCTAAATTTTTACGAGCTGTTGCATGTTTTTGTTCAAGAGAACTAAAAAGGTTTTCAATTGGTCCTGTTTTCAGTAACATGATGTCTCCTCTGTATCATAATAAAGGACAGCTTGATGTCCTGATTGTATGAGAGTTCAAAGTAGAAATATATTTATAATTATAAAAATGACTGATTTTCAGGGTGGCATCTTTCCATGTTTCTAAATAAAATTCAATTTTTTTTAAGATTTTAATAATAATTGTTTTAAAAGCTACTAATCGCTTTTTAAATCAATAGTTTAAACATATAAATTTAAAGTCATTTTATGTCTTCAATTTTTGATTCCAATCAATTTAATCAAAATTTATTTTTTCCACGTTCAGATAATTCTGCTACTCCTAATAACGCAGAAGACATTTTTATTGAAGTTGAAGGAAACTGCAAAATTCATGTTCGCGTTTATCGCAATTTAAATTCCAGATTTAGTATTCTTTTTTTTCATGGTAATGGTGAAATTATTTCGGATTATAATGACATAGCAAAATATTTTTTAATGCTTGACTGCGAGTTTACTGTTTGTGATTTTAGAGGATATGGTAAAAGCGATGGGGTTCCAACTCTAAGGTCAACTCTTATAGATGCTTCTATAACCTATTGTTATCTTAGAGATAAAAAAATTTTAAAACCAAAAACATGTGTGATGGGACGCTCCCTTGGAAGTGCTCCAACTATAGAACTTTGTGCTCGGTTCTCAGATATTAAATGTGGTGTTATTGAAAGTGGGTATGCGGACCCTATACCGCTTGTACAAAGACGAGGATTAAATATTACTCAGATATCACCAGAAGAAAATGCGTTATTTAATAATAGTGAGAAAATTCGATTGGTAAAATGTCCAATTCTAATAATGCATGGGGAGTTTGATTCTTTGATTCGCCCTGAAGAAGCTATACTAAACTATGAAAATGCTTCTTCTATTATTAAAAAGATAGATATATTAAAAGGAGTAGGGCACAACGATATGATGATGGCTAAGGATAATGCATATTTTGCTAGTTTATCGACATTTTTTGATCGAGTATTTAGTTAACTTATTTATTTTAGTTATTTGGGGTTTTTAATGGCAATCAGGAACAGGTATTACAATATCGAAGGAACAATAAGGAATGGATTTAAACTTAGCGGTGATTATGAAACTCTTGATTTTAGTTTTGTAAAACTGAACGATAGTGGTGTCAAAGCTCTCGTTGGATCTCGATCTATTAAACAATTAAAACGATTGACTATAAGTAATAACAAATTAACTCAAGAAAGCGGAACCTCAATTGCTGACTCCCAATGTTTAGAAAACCTTCAGTCGTTAAAATTATATCGAAATAAAATAGGAGATGAAGGTATAAAAGCTTTGTCTGGATCAGATAATCTACCTAGTTTGAAGTCGCTACGATTAGCTCATAATGGAATTGGGCCTAATGGTGCTAAGTTTTTATCTGAATCAAAAAATCTTAAAGGCCTAACATCTCTTGGACTCTCTGAAAACAAACTAGGCGATGAGGGGATTAAATACTTAGCAAGTGCGGAAAACTTAAAGAAATTAGAAATATTAGATTTACGAAACAATAATATCACCGATGACGGAGCCACTGCATTTTCAAGTTGTACCAATTTCCCAAATATACAAAAAGTCGAACTATCAAATAATAAATTAACAGAAGTTGGTGAGAATGCGATGAAAGGATTTCTAATTCTTAATTTAATACAAAAAGGAATTAAAGTTACTGAAGAAGGAATGATATGTGATTTAAGTAAACTTGATATTGGTGATCTGGAATGCGAGTTTATTGCTGATTATGAAGGTTTTGACAACTTAAGGCATTTATATCTAGAATTAAACAAAATAACGGATGTAGGTTTACAAAAAATAGCGGATTCTAAAAAAATGAAAGGCCTAACACTTCTATCCCTTGACCGAAACAAAATAGGCGATAGGGGCGTTGAGTTTATCACTAAATCTGTTTACTTTAATAGAATAACTCACTTAATGATTGAGCATAATGGAGTGACTGATGATGGAATAAACTTAATTTCGTCTGCTGAAAACATGAGTTCTTTAGTTAGGTTATATATTGATGGTAATCATCATACTGATGAAGGCTTTAATGCACTTGGTGATTCAGAATACTTAAAAAATCTTGAATACCCTGAATTTGATAGAGAAGAGGCAGAAATGGAAGCAATTGAGGAAGAGGAAGAATTTGAAGATATTGAAATCGAAGATGTTGAAGAAGAAGAAATTTTAGAAGATGAAGAATAGAACTTACTATAAGGATTTAATTAGGAGTTATTCTTCAAATATATATCCTACCAAGAAGTAGTCCACATTTCTTTAGTCGATTTCATTTTGAAAATCTCTGCAATTTTCTGATTAAAAATATCATTGCTAAAACTTTTTGTATACTGATCACCTTTTCCACGAAATGGGTTCCAAGACATCACCATTCTCTCTATAAACATCTCGTCAATATCCACCCGTTTTATTTTTTTTATTATATGGGTTGAAGAGTCTACTAGAATAGCACCCATCTCATATGAATCTTTTGCATACAAAGCCTCGCAATAACCAGGAGTTTCTGTTTCTTGTTGAGTCGGATTGCAGGGTGCTTCCAATATCCAATCCTCACTGCCTATGGCAAAAAGTGGAATTGCGGGGAATTCAGACTCAACAAATAATTTTGTCCTCCATTTTCCATCCCATGCATCTATTTGTTTTTGATCTAAACTTTCCACATTAGCCATAAACAACATATCACCCGCTGGCGAAAATGAAAGACCTCCACCAGTACCTGCGATTTGTACAGGGCATTCTTTTCCTTCTTCAAACTGAATCGCAGGTTGCTCCATTTTTTTATTTCCCTTTTATATTATTTTAAAAAGTTGTATTTAATTTAACAAATAAGATTATGAATGTGTAATAGAAATTGGCATTTAATTAATTAAAAGAACTTGAGAATATAAAATTATTAAGTTAATGTTGTTCGTTAATTTATTCTTTATCAAGAAAATGATAAAAACTACCCTGATTGCGCATGCTAGCATGCTCATACAGTCTAATAAAACAACTATTCTTACTGACCCTGTTTGGTTTGATTACCTCTGGGAAGATATTAATGTATTATGCCCAAGTATTGACCTTAGCCTTAAAAAAATCCCACCCATTGATGTTCTTAATATTTCTCACCGTCACCAAGATCACTTTGATGTTCGTACGCTTGCTTATTTGATACGGAACGAGGCAATTTTAAAGCCAAATACTATTATACTTACTCCGAATGATGATATTCTCATTGATGTATTAAAGGAGCTAAACTATAAAAATATTGAAATTGTAGAAGATTTTAAATCTGTTAAAGTTAATGATGTCACGCTTACTCCAACACCTTCTCTAAATGAAGGTGATTATTTTCCTGAACATGGCCTTCTTGTTAATGATGGTGAGGTTACAATATGGAATCAGGTAGATACAGTTGTTAGTCCCGAAATTATTTCATATATTCATCAACTTTATGGTCGTTTAGATTTTTCTCACTCGCGTTTTCTGCCCTTATTGGAAGGTAACTTTAATCACCACAAAACTGTGGCAATACCTTTTGATGAATATAGTTCTTTTTTGAAGGTAGCAGGAGCACTTAAACCGAAATTTATTGTTCCTGGTTCTGCGGCGTTTAGATATCGTGATAAATATGATTTTCTAAACCGTTATTCCTTCCCTACCACGCCCGAACAATTTTTAGCAGACTTAGAGAACTTTTGCCCGGATATCAAAACAAGCACATTTAATCCTGGAGATATAGCCTATATTTCGAAAGAGGGTGTAAAAATAGACAAACAATCGTCTGATTTTGTTCGCGTGCTTGATGATGACAGTGATAAAATTATTTTTAAACCGGTAATGGAAGTAACCCCGATAATATCAACTACTAATAATTCAAGTTTGAAAAATAATGATATGAAAGTTGTTGAGGAATATATTGAAGGCATGTACATAGATAAACTAAGCGTATGTGACAAATTAACCGGATGGAAACATTGGCAAACCTTATATCAAATAGAAGTATTTGACTCAAGCGGGAATTCCAAATCATGGGATATCGATTTTAGAAATAGTGAATTAAAAGCTTCCAAAAAAAAATCAAAGAAAATCAATCTTTATGAAGGTATAGCAGCATCTGATTTAATTAAATTAATTAATGGTGACACTTCATGGGATTATGTTGGCCTAAGTGGAAATTATAGAACTTTTAATAATATATATCGAGTAGGGCTAGGTTCATTTGAACATTATCCACAAGATAGATCTTTTCCTTTACCTTTATTACAAGTCTTTCCAAGTAACAGAGAAATGGATAAAAAGAAATATATGAAAGATGTATTAAGATGGAAAGATATTGTATAGAAATGAACTCCAACTTATTGCTTTTAAAAATTGCCATATTCTAATGCTTGGAGTAATATCTGGTTTTCTTTTTAGATAGGCGGTGTAGCTCAGCTGGTTAGAGCATACGGTTCATATCCGTAGTGTCCGGGGTTCAAGTCCCTGCACCGCCACCAAGTAAACAAGGGCCTTCAGTTATTAACTGTTGGCCCTTTTTTATTATATTTCTTACGTGATATAACAGTAATAATTTATTTTCTAGAAATCATATAAAAAACTTATAAGAATTTAAGAACTGTTTCCCATACATCATTAACAGATATAGCCTCGAGATGATGTGGTTCTATTTTGATCTCTTTGCCATTGAAGGAGCTATGGCTAGTTTTTGAATCTATATTAGGTTCTTTTAAAAAGTTTCCACGTAGCACATAACTTAAAGATTTATCTACATAAAGTGGCCCACAATATTTAGGTCCATTCATTGGATCTATTGAGCCATGTGCGCCGGTTGCTTCTATAAGTCCAATGGTGGGCCATAATGAAATTGTTGGAACTTTTAAGGCTAATCCAATGTGCATAGGCCCGGAGTCAGGTGTTACTATAATTTTAGCATTACTAATAAGGGCACAGTTCTCTCCAAGAGATCTATCCTTGGCAAAAGTGACTCTTTCTTGCTTTATCTGATGACTAATAGAATTTATCCGATGGGTATCTTCGGGACCGCCACCAAATATGACAGATAACGATGTTTTTTGTAATAATTTTTTTGCCAGAGCTACAAACTGTTCAACAGGCCATTGTTTATGAGGAAGTGATCCGCCAACGTTAAGGTAAATAAATTCCTTAGGTTTTATATTTCTATTATTTAAATATGACAGGGCATTTTTAAAATTTTTTTTATCAATAAATATATCCATGCTTGTTCCATTTGATGGAACTTGAATTTTTTTTAACATTTCCATTCGACGAAGTATTCCATGCATAGGTTTGTCTATATAGATTATTTGTTTTTCAGAAATTCCTGGAATAATATCTGGATATTGGTGGGACCAAACATAAGAATATCTTAATATAGGAAGTACTCGCCTGATATCCTTATTTGCATGAAAAATAAAAACGTGGTCATAGTTAAATCTCAAAAGACTTGGAATTTTGATTAACTGACGATACCATTGCGGATAATAAAAATATAAATTAGATATATATTTATTTTTATTAAAAAGGGATTGCCATTGGGGTTGAATTAATAGATCAATCTGGGAGAGAGGTAATTTTTTTTTTATTGCACGGATTGCTGGCGTACTCCATAAGGTATCACCCATCCCAGTAGTGCTGATTATTAGAAATCTTTTCAATGAAAAATAACCTCTAAATAGTTTGCTGAGTATGCTAAAAAATTAATTTGCGTATATCATAAGTAATTATATTATTTGTAGCTATATTTTAATTCTTTAAGTTTCATTGCCAAAAATATTTAGCACTAATAAATACTTAATATGAGTAATACCTCAATTAATCTTAAATTTAAATACGTAAATTATGAATACAAAACGAATTATTTATTTTGACTGCTTCTCCGGAATTAGCGGAGATATGATTTTGGGCGCCTTTATTAATTTAGGGGTTGACTTAAAAGATATTAGAGAAGGTTTGAAATTATTAAATATTAAGGGATATAAGTTTACATCAAGCCAGGTTAAACGAAAAGGGTTTGTTGGTACGAAAGTTAATGTGGTTATAAATAAAACACCTCCAAAAAATCTTCATGCACGATCTTTTAATGAAATTAAAGATCTCATTAATCAATCAGATTTACCACATACTGTTAAAAATAATTCTATCAAAATTTTTCGTCGTATTGGAGATGTGGAGGCTAAAGTTCATGGAACTAAAATTAATAAAATTCATTTCCATGAAGTAGGTGCTATTGATTCTATTATTGATATTGTTGGTTCTTCATTATGTATGCACTTATTAAATACTAAATTTGTAGTATCTTCTCAAGTAAATACAGGGGAAGGTATCGTTAAGTGTGCACATGGAACTTTGCCGGTTCCAGCTCCAGCAACATTAGAACTATTAAAAGGAATTCCTTCCTTTTCAAGGGGGATCAAAAACGAACTAACTACCCCTACAGGTGCTGCATTTATTGGACACTTTGCAAATAAGTTTGGTTCATTACCTGATATGCGTATTTTAAATATTGGATACGGTGCCGGAACAAAAGAAATTAAAGAAATACCTAATCTTCTTCGAGTAGTTATTGGTGAAATTAGGGATAATTCTATATATGAATCAATGAAAATGATAGAAACAAATATTGATGATATGAACCCAGAATTTTATGATTATGTAATGGATCGATTATTTAGGGCAGGTGCGGTTGATGTGTTTTTTTCATCAGTTAATATGAAAAAAAATCGCCTGGGGATATTACTTTCTATAATAGTTTCTAGGGAAAAATTCGATTTAATTATAAGTATTTTATTAGAAGAGACTTCAACTTTTGGTGTGAGATATTATGACATTGATCGTATTGTGTTACCGAGAAATCAAAAAAAAGTTGCAACATCTTTTGGAAAGATTAGCGTGAAAATAGGGTCTCTTAATAGCTCAAACTTAACAATTTCCCCAGAATATGAGGATTGCAAAAAAGCTGCTCTAAAGAATGGAGTACCTGTGAAGAGAGTTTATGAGGAGGCATTGAAAGCTGCGAGGAATTTAGAAAAATAGTTTGATCTTATAGACCATGCTTAGATAAATGTTCTTCATAGTGCTTATTATAAAGAATCTCCCACTCATCTGTCCCTTCATGCAGTTTTTTTGAGTAAGACGCGCACACTTTACGCGCGTTTTCATCTGCTTGATCTTCAATTTTTAAATATTCGTTCATCACGTGAGTGATTTTAAGACGAACTTCATTTAGTTCTGCCTTGTAATCAAAATCCTCTCGTTTTTCAAGGTCATCAATTATTATTTTACTAATATGATTAACTTTTTCCCTGCTGATTCTCACAGAATAACCTTACTAAAATATTAGCCCTCGTTCACGAGCAAGTTTAGATTTTACTAATTGAAAAACTCTTCCATAATCCATCATACTACGCTCATATTCCTCTGTTCTTGCATCAAGTAATTGTTTAACCTCTTCGTTAAGGTGATCTTCCACCATCAGGTCTTCAATAATTATATTATTGATTATAGATTCTAATTTGTCACGGGTACCTTCCCAAATAATAAGATCTTTACTTATTAAAGTATCAATTATTTTTTTTGAAATTTTTTCTATAAATTCTTTCTTAAGTCTCATAATTTTTTTTCAAAATTAGAAATTTTGGTTTGCATGATTATTAAATAGTGATTTATAAATTGATTGAATATTAATATTTTTTCCTATTATCTTATATTTGTATTCTCTGATCAATTTATTAATGAATAGATTAAAAACGCTTTATATTGACTAATTAAAATGTTTATTGAATTATGAACCGGTTTTAAGTAGTATTACACCAATAAACTCAAATAACTAGCTAGAACTTCAAATTTTTAGATTCTGCTTGTGTTTTTTTTATTAAAAAGCATCTAAGTATGTCTGCGCGTTTTTTATTTTCAAGGAATATCTAAATACTGTGGTTAAAAACGTAAATTTTACTGAAAAAATTCCGGTTAGCCATCACCTCATCGAAATTCGTGACCGAATGGTGCTGGTTGGCATTGTAGTTGGTTTATTTTTCGGTTTGTGTTTTTATTTTATTGATTTTTTGCTTCTATGGTTACAGGATCCTCTTCCATCCAAGTATCGTGACGAGCTTATTTACATAGCTCCTACTGAAGTATTTTTTACCCATATGAAGGTTGCTTTTATGGGGTCTATGTTTATTTCAATGCCATTTATTCTTTATCATATTTGGTTTTTTATTGCTCCTGGTTTAAAAGTTAAAGAAAAAAAAATCACTTCGATGTTTGTTCTTGCTGGAACATTCTTTTTTCTTTTTGGAGGAATATTTTGCTATTTTCTTGTTTTACCACTTGGCTTAAAGTTTTTACTTGGGTACGGCTCAAAGTTTTGGACAATGCAGGTGACCATTCAGCTTTATTTTAATTTTGTTGTAAAGCTAATACTAGCCTTTGCGTTTGCTTTCCAAACTCCTTTGTTAATGGTTTTACTCACTAAGTTTGGTGTCACAAATACTATTCAAATGAAAATATATCGTAAGTGGGCTTTTCTGGGATGTTTTTTGCTTGCATCTGTTTTGACTCCACCTGATATTATTACTCAAGTATTACTTGGGTTCCCATTATATGGTTTGTATGAATTTGGGGTTGTTATTTCAACTTGGTTTGAAGATCCAAAACAGCGTGACCTGATAAGAAGGCGTATGGAAGCAGAGAAAGAGGCTCGAAAAAGGTCTAAGGAGAAAAAGAAAGCTCCTATACCTAAAAGTAAAATTGTTGTTAAAAAAGTGGTTCAGGGTGAGTAAAAGGTTGAATAAAGTTAAAATAAAAATCCAAGAAGAGTTTTTAATCTAGGATAAAAGTGTTTAATTACAAGCCCTCCTGCTGCACAGCTAGCATGAAAAATAGTAGGGGCAAAAATTGTTTTAGTTTGATTAAAAAGAAAGCTTGTTAATGATCCTAAAAAAAAGGCACCTAAGTTTAATTTATATTTAGCAAAGGAATAAATAACTCCTGAAGAATATATTGCAAGAATAGGACTTATTTTTTTTGTGATTGATTGAAATATAATTCCTGTAAAAAAAACTTGTTCTATTAAAGGAACTATTATGATTGTAGCTGAATAATCTGATGCCGATTTTATATGGGTGGTACTTTTTATGTTTGGATGGTCGATGAACAAAGCATTGCTAGATAAGCCTAATAAATCAATACTAAGGTTTATTATATATAAGCTGATTAATACACTCGCACCAGATAAGAAACCCACAAACAAGTTTTTTTTTAAATACTTTGTAGAAAAACCGAGTACTTTTAAGTTTAATTTGTAAACTGCAATAAAAATAACCACCAAATAGTAGAAGGTATCTATGTTTTTTAATGCCCAGGGATTAGTATGAAAGAATATGTTTTTACCTGGAAGAACAAGCAAAAAATAAATAATTAATATGGGAATTGTGACGCGGACTGACCAGGAAGAAACAGAATTATTATCAGTACTATGCAATGTGATTTCTCTCTAAATAAAATTAATAACTCCATAGGGGAAACAAATTTATTTAAGTGTTAATTTTTCTTTTTTGCCCGACAAATGTGCTTTAGGTTGGCTTACTTTTGTTCCGCTTACATGTTCTTCCATTTTGGTTGGTTCAAGATAACTATTGCCACTTATGTGCATTAGCTTTTTCTGTTCTAGTGCTTTATTAATGGATATATCTGAAGAGTTTATTTCATCCCTAATTATATTTGACTGAATATAAAATCCACCAAAAATTAAGGCTGATAATACGCAGGATTCAATGAAAATATTTTTCCACATTTTTTGAAGAAATGCTGGTTAGTAAAAAACTTATTATATTATATATATATATTATTTTTTTTCATCTCTTTAAACCATTTAATTCCGAATGTAAAATCGGTGTAGTTGACAAAAATCAGGTATTTATTTAATATCACCTAAGTTGCTTTCTGCATTTTTATTACATAAATTAGAATTGTACGTACTGCATTTCTCTCCAAAAACTTTCTCCTGCTAGTATTTTATGTGCTGGTGCTGCACCTATTATTAATATTTATTAATTAGTGGTTTTTATGGAATTAATTGGCATAGCTTCTGATCATGGTGGTTTTGATCTTAAAGCAAATATTGTTTCGTTTTTAAGCGAACTTGGATATGAGTTAAGAGACATGGGACCTGATAATTCAAACCCGGTTGATTACCCTGACTATGGAATTTCAGTTGCTCAAGCTATTACTAGCAATAAGGTTTCTCGCGGCATTGTTATTTGTGGCACAGGGATTGGCATGTCAATAGTTGTCAATCGTTTTCCTGGTATTAGAGGATCTTTATGTACCGATGTATTTACTGCAAAGTTAAGCCGTGAACATAACGATTCAAATATCCTTATTATGGGTGGACGAGTTGTTGGTCATGGCTTAGCTAAAGAAATAGTGAGAGTTTGGCTCAATACACGATTTGAAGGTGGGCGGCATCAGAAGCGCCTTGATAAAATTAATCGCATAGATATATCTAATAATTTTTAAGGAGACACTTATTGTGTTAGAAGCATTTGATCCTGAAATATCAGAGGCCATTAAAGGTGAGCTTGAGCGAGAGTCTTATACTCTTGAAATGATTGCCTCTGAAAACTTTGTAAGTAAAGAAGTAATGGAAGCATTGGGATCCGTTATGACTAATAAATATGCCGAAGGGTATCCTGGAAAACGATACTATGGTGGTTGCGAACATGTAGATGTTGCTGAAAACTTAGCGATTCAACGTGCAAAAAAACTGTTTAATGCAGAGCATATAAATATCCAACCACATTCTGGCTCACAAGCCAATATGGCTGTTTATCATACTTTACTGCAGCCAGGAGATACAATTCTAGGAATGGATTTAACACACGGCGGACATTTGACCCACGGTTGTCCAGTTAATTTTTCAGGTTATACATACAAAGTTGTCGCATATGGCGTAGATAAAGATACAGAGTTAATTGATTATGAACAGGTTTTGTATCTTGCAAAAGAACATAGACCCAAATTAATTATTGTTGGTGGGAGTGCATATCCAAGAGTCATAGATGCTTTAAAGTTTCGAGAAATAGCAGATGAGGTTGGCGCTAAGATTATGACCGATATTGCTCACCCAGCAGGATTAATAGCTGCTGGGGTTTACCCTTCTCCAGTTCCTTTTTCAGAGTTTGTAACTACTACTACCCATAAAACTCTGCGAGGTCCTCGGGGAGGTATGATTTTGTGCGAAGAGAAGTTTGCTAAAGACATAAATAAAAAAATATTTCCGGGCATACAGGGTGGTCCTCTTATGCATGTGATTGCCGCTAAAGCAGTGGCTTTTAAAGAGGCTCTTGACAGCAACTTCGTATCATATCAAAAGCAGGTTGTATCAAATGCTAAGCATTTATCAGATTGTATGGCTTCTTCTGGATTTAAAATAGTTAGTGGTGGAACTGACACGCACCTAATTCTAGTAGATTTATGCAATAAAAATATTACAGGAAAGGCTGCTGAAGAAGCTCTCGACTTAGCTGGGATAACTGTTAATAAAAATACTATTCCTTTTGAAACAAGAAATCCATTTATTACCTCTGGAATTCGTATAGGTACTCCTGCACTTACCACAAGAGGTATGAAAAATAGAGAAATGAAGTTAATAGCTGATATGATAGCTCAAACCCTGGAGCATATTGATGAACCTGAATTCCATAAAAAAACTCGTAAATACATCAAAGAGTTTTGCGATCAGTTTCCGCTTTATGCCGAGCTTACTAATAAAAATTAGTTAAGATGAAATGTCCTGCCTGTTCAAACCTTGAGAATAGAGTCATAGATTCTCGTTTAAATAAAGAGGGTAATAGCACACGCAGGCGACGTGAATGCCTTAGCTGCAACGAGCGTTTCACAACTTATGAACGCGTTGAAAAATCTCTTCCTTACATAATCAAAAAAGATGGGCGAAGGGAAGAGTTTGATCGGGAAAAAATATTATCGGGAGTTAAGAAAGCTTGTCAAAAAAGGCCTGTTAGCATTAAACAAATGGAAACATTGGTTGATAATGTTGAACAATACTGTCAAGAATTAGGAGAGAAAGAGATTTCTGCAGTTGTTGCGGGAGAAAAAATAGTCAAAGAACTCTATAATCTAGATGATGTAGCATATGTTCGTTTTGCTTCTGTATACAGATCATTTAAAGATGTCAATGAATTCATGGTAGAACTTAAGGACATACTTAAAAATAAAGAGCATGAAAAATAGTTATTTTATTATAAAAAATAATTTATTTGTTCTTTACCATATCTAATAATTAAGTGCCACTACCCACCTCCTTGATCACTTGTAGGTCTAGTTGAATCCAAGAATACAAAATGTTACGATGATTAAAAAAATGTTTTCATTTAGCGGAGAAGTGTATTGTCAAACAATAATTTGCATTCTTCTTAATAGTATTTATGGCAAATATAACCTTTAATACGACATTACTTATTTATCTTATCTCTGCTCTTGGATACTCACTTTATTTGGTTTACCGAATGCCATTGGTTAAATCAATTTCATTGGTATCTTTAGGGATAGGGCTATTTTCTCATACAATTACCATATGTCTTCGTTCCATAGAAACAGGGCACGGCCCATACACAACAGGCTTTGAAATAACATCATTCTTTTCATGGGTCATAGTTATTATTTTTTTTATTACTGAATGGAAATATAAGATTAAGGACTTAGGTGCGTTTATTATTCCAGTTGTATTTTTAATTTTTTTGTATTCAGCATTTCAATCGCGTGATCATTCACTAATAGATGAATCAACAACGATGTTCTGGCTTACTATACACCGTACATTATCTATTATTGGTTATGCTGCTTTTGCAATTGGTTTTGGTGGTGCTCTCATGTATCTCATTCAGGAAAACCAAGTAAAAAACAAAAAACTTGGCGTTATGTATTTCAGAATGCCATCTCTTGAGGTACTTGATAACCTTAATCATAAAGTCATTGCTATTGGATTCCCCCTTTTTACTCTAGGTTTTATGACTGGATCAATCTGGAATATTAAAACAGACGAATCATTGTTTTCATGGGATGCATTGCGAACTTGGCCTCTTATAGTTGTTTGGTTGATTTACTGCGGTATTTTTTTTGGGAGACTTTTAGTTGGATGGCGCGGTAAAAAAGCGGCTCAAGGAGCTATCCTTGGTTTTGTTACTATTATTGTTTCTTACTTTCTGCATGTGGTGTGATGATGTCTGAAATTAACCTTATACTCGTTGGAGTTAATCATAAAACTACCCCTGTGGAAATAAGGGAGAAACTCGCATTTACAAAAGGTAAAATAGAGGAATCCATTGATCGTCTTTTAAACTATCCCGACATAATAGAACACACGATTTTATCTACCTGTAATCGTGTTGAAATTTATGCTCGAGCAAATTGTCAAGATTCTGCAATTAAATCTATCAAGCAGTTCATCTGCGACTTTCATGAATTATCTCCTGTCGAACTAGAAGATCACTTTTATAGCTATAAAAATAAAGAAGCTGTTGAGCATTTATTTCGCGTTTCTTCTTCCTTGGATTCTATGATATTAGGTGAAGCCCAAATTCTTGGCCAAGTAAAAGATGCGTACAGCTTGGCGAGAGATCTTAGATCTACGGGACTTGTTCTTAATCAACTTTTTGAAAAGGCCTTTAGTATTGCTAAAAAAGTTAGAGAAGAGACGGGTATTGCCGAGCGTTGTGTGTCCATTAGTTCAGCGGCTGTAGAATTAGCTCAGAAAATATTTGATGGCTTGGAAAACCATACAGTAATGCTGGTTGGTACTGGAGAAATGGCGGAACTTGCAGCAAAACATCTAATTTCATATGGGGTTAAGACTGTTTATGTAACGAGTAGAAAATATGAACGTGCAGCTAATTTAGCAAGAACATTAAATGGGTCGGCCTTAGATTTTGAGGGTTTTAAAAGTGAGCTCCATCGTGCAGATATAGTAATAACTTCTACTTCAGCATCTAGTTTCATCATTAAAAAAGAGATGGTTGAAAAAGCTATTTATGAGCGAAAAAATAAACCTATATTTTTCATTGATATTGCAGTGCCGAGAGATATAGAACCAGATGTTAATGATTTAGAAAATGTATATCTATACGATATTGATGACTTACATGTAGTCGTTTCTGCGAATATGAAAGAACGTGAGAAAGAAGCAGAAAATGCTATGAACCTAATCAGTCATGAAGTTACTAAGTTTAATAATTGGATTGGCTCTCTAGATGCTGTCCCAACAATTATTGAAATTCGTAAGAAAGCTGAAAATATTTGCAAACTAGAAATGGAAAGAACTTTAAAGAAAATCCCTCATATTTCCAAAGACGACAAAGAACTACTGCGTCAAATGAGTACCTCAATGATCAATAAAATTTTACACAAACCCACCATTAAATTGAAGCAGAAGACTCAATCCGAAGATGGTCATATATATCTTAAGGCTATTCGACACCTTTTTCATCTTGATGACTGAATGAAATCGCAAAAAATTGTAATAGGCAGCAGAGGAAGCCAATTAGCCCTCTGGCAAGCTAACTGGGTTAAATCTGAATTGGAACGCTTGTATAATAACGTAGCAGCCAATATCAGTATTATTGCAACTAGTGGAGATAAAATTCAGGATGTCCCTCTTGCAAAAATAGGAGGAAAGGGTTTATTTGTTAAAGAAATTGAAGAGGCATTATTGTCAAAAAAAATTGATATAGCAGTTCATAGTATGAAAGATGTTCCTATGGAAATTCCTGCAGAATTAGAAATTTCGGTTATTACGAAACGTGAAAACCCGCTAGATGCATTGGTTTCAAAAAATGGTGAAAAATTAGCTGATCTGCCATATGGGGCAATTATCGGGACAAGTAGTTTGCGAAGATCTTCACAGTTATTAAAGTACAGGGAAGACTTCAAAATAATTCCACTTAGAGGTAACGTTGATACAAGGCTTAAAAGGTTGGATCAAGGTAAGTTTGATGCGATTTTATTGGCCTATGCAGGACTCAATAGGTTAGGTTGGGCTAGTCGTATTACTCAAGAAATAGATCATGAAATCCTGATTCCAGCGATGGGGCAGGGCGCACTTGGTATAGAAACGCGTATTGATGATCCAATCAGCGATTTCATATCCCCTTTAAATCACAAGAATACTCACCATGCTGTTATTGCAGAGAGAGCCTTGGTTGACATATTAGATGGTGGCTGCCAGGTACCAATCGGTGCTTATGCAATGGTAAATCATAACTTGATTACACTTCAAGGACTAGTAGCTAGTCTTGATGGTAAAGTTATTCTAAAGTCTGAAAATGTAGGTCCTATTAATGACGCAGTTAGGATAGGCAAAGAACTTGGGGCGAAGCTTTTAAAAATGGGAGCTAATGAAATTCTTGAGAAATTAATATAATTATGACAAAGATTTCTGTGGATAAAAAAATTAGCGAAGATCATATTAATAGCATCATTAAAGTTGCGCTCGATGAGGATATTGGCTCTGGTGATATTACTACTCGGTCGATTGTATCTCCTGATGACATATATGTTGCTGAAGCTACAACCCACGAAAATATTATTTTGTGTGGAATAAATATATTTAAAGCAGTTTTTTTTAAATTAGATCCCGATGTCATATTTTCAGATGATCATTATAAGGATGGTGATGTTCTAATAAATAATACTAAAATTTTACGTATTAAAGGTAAGGGCATTGCTCTCTTAGAAGGGGAAAGAGTTGCACTAAATATTCTCCAACGACTTTGTGGTATTGCTACTTTAACGAAGCAATATGTTGAATTAGCCACCCCCATTAAAATATTAGACACTCGTAAGACAACCCCTGGGCTTCGTTCATTTGAGAAATATGCTGTTTCTTGTGGAGGTGGGAAAAATCATCGTTTTGGCTTGTATGATGCAGTTCTTATAAAAGACAATCATATTAAGGTTTCCGGAGGAATTTCCCAGGCTGTAAAAAAAGTGAAAGAGAACTATAATAGCAATATACAAATCGAAGTTGAAACCACCACTCTTGATGAGGTTAAAGAAGCTATTGATGCAAAAGTAGCTATTATTATGCTGGATAATATGTCTATAGATAATATAAAAGAAGCTGTTCGTATAATTGAAGGCAGAGCTCGCATCGAAGTTTCAGGAGCTATATCGATTGACAAATTAGCTATATTATCAAAAATTGATATTGACTGGGTGTCGATTGGCGCACTGACTCACTCATTCAAGTCATGCGACATCAGTATGAACTTTATCTAAAGAACTACATAACTTATGCTTAAATATGCCTTGTAAGGACACTACAGCAGAGATAATAATACAACTTGACGATAAAGGTTGTCTTGTTGACTTCTCATTCTCTAAAGTTACATGTAGCAAAGAAATCGGAGGAGGAACGGGCTTTCTCGAATACTGCATAGGAAAATCTGTGGAGGAAATGCTCGATTTAGAGATTAATGAACTTCTTGATTTTTTTGCCTTTGAGTGTGATGAGGATCAGTTTTTATTGTATATGGAATGGGAAGCCTTAAAGGCAGGTATCTCACAATTATTAGGTATTTCTATTAATAATAAAAGGTATCAAATTGCTTCAATTAGCTGTGATGAAAACGGAACAACCATTAATCAATTAATGTCCCCCCTAAAAGAAATGCCTAAAATTGTTTCTTGCCTCAAGAGAGAGAAGAATTCGTTATAATAGATCAATCCTGATAAAGTCTAATGAGTCTTAAGTAACCTTGGGAAAAATCTTGGTCAAATTGCTGGGAAATACCACTTGAATATGAAAAGTAAAATGCTGCTTGCTGATCAAATGGCATGCACCAAGAACCATTTCCACCTCCCGATTCAAATACAGAAGAAATATGGAGTTCTTGGTTGGAACGACCTAAAATAGTCAGATCTGGAAGGAATAATTTTTCTATTTCATCTTTTTCCGGTATGCGCCAGTCGTGAAATCCTAAAAAATCTTTTTTGTTGAGTTCATCCACCCAAGTTATAGCTTCTTGAAAAGTTAACCAGTCATGGTGAATTTGGAAAGAATCTTTTTGACACCAACACAACCCGCTTTCATTATCGGTAATCGTGCCATCTAGATTATCCAAAAACCGGTCATCTGAATCCTTTATGTTTTTATTATCCACAAATATCCCTTAATATTAAATCATTTATAACTATTAGATAATCAGCTATATTAGCTTATCTTTCTATTGTTGTGAAGTACGATAAACCTAACAAAACAGAATCAAATATGTCCAAAATAACTCTTTTAAAATTCATACTGTTTATGTTTTTCTTAATTTTAATTTATCCAAGCTTAATAAATGCTGAAGACTGTGGTGAAGTAATTAAACCTCTATCATACTTTGAGAATGTTTCTAGATATTCATTATTAATATGTTTTGGATTATTTGCCGTTGGCGTATTGCTTGATGAAAAACCGGGGAAAATCATAGCACTAACATCATCCATTTTACCATTAGCTGTCTGGGGTTACGTACAATTTATGATTGATTTTACCGAGCTTAAAAGAAATGTTTTTGCGTATAATGCCCTTGCAGAGGCAACTCTAGCTAATATTGCTGAAGCCCAGGATAGATATAAGTCTGAACAAGGAGTTTTTTTTAAAAATTTACAAGAATTATACTCACATGTAGCTGGATCACATGGTATAAACCCCTGTGTACGAATACTTAAAATTAATGCAGGCTTTAATCAATGGATTGCCGAGGCAAAGCATATATCAAGTCCTGATACGATAAAATGGGATAGTAGTTCTGGTAGTTCTCTCAAGAAAGGATAAGTAGAGCTTGTAATAACTAGCATGATAAATAGATACAGAGAACCTCTAGATGAGTAAAAACGAACTGGATCAAGATGAATTAAATAGAGAAAAAATTCTTGATCTTTTTTATACCACTAAAGGAGATTTGGATAAGATTAATCAAGCTATAGATAAAAAACTTAAGATCAAAGGCTTTAGAAAGATTACCCTTTTTGAGGAGTACGTTAAAAATCGCCTTTCTATAAACCCCACGGTTTTAAAAATGCCTCAGATGGAAATATCGACGTTAGAAACTATCTATTTGAGTCAGTATCCGGCAATTAAAAATATTGAGATATTGGATTTACGAAAAAACTTTATAGGTGATGAAGGAGTTAATGCCATAGCCCAGTCATCTTTGTTAAGCAAATTGCGAGAACTTGATCTAAGAAATAATGGAATAAGTAGATTGGGGGTTAAGATGCTAGCAGAATCACAATCCTTAATTTGCTTGGAAAAAATTGATTTGAGATTAAATAAATTAGGTAGGCGCTGGGAAGAAAAATTTAACGAAGCAGGAAACTTTCCAAAGTTAAATCAAATTAAAACAATTTAAGTTTTTATGATAATATCGTGTTTTTATTTTCCTTTACCTTCTGAACCATTTTATCAGCTAATTCAGTAGATTTGACTTTATAAGAGCCATCCGCCAGTACCTCACGATATTTCCTCACAAGATCATACCGAATGTCAGAAACAATTTTTCGACCATTCGAAGAAGGGTTTTCTTTATAGGTTTCCGATAGTGAAACACGGTCAGACCTAGTTTCTTTTCCGGAAAGACTATTATTTTTTGATTGCTTTATAGTAAATTCATTATTGATAGAATTATTTTGATTTATTTTTAATGATGAATTTAATTTAGTCATTTTTTTGCCTTTATTGTGGTAGAAGTTGTATCACACCCTGTGGAAATAAATTAGACTGCCCAATCATCGCCGAAGATGACTGTACTAATATCTGTTGCTTCGTTAATCGTGCGAACTCAGATGCCATATCAGCATCGTTTATTTTCGATCCAGCCGCATTTAAATTTTCTGCCGCTGTAAGTGTATTATTTAAAGCCCTATCAAGTCTATTTTGCGTTGATCCTAATCTACCTCTAACTTCTATCAAATTATCTAATACTGCATTTAATTCCTCACTTGCTTCAGAAGCTCCCTCTTGGCTTGAAATTGAAAGTTCATTTAATTTTAAATTCAACGCTGTGAGTGCTGTAACGTTTACAACTCTATTTATATTCACACTACCTCCCGTTGAGTCCAATCCAAACTGAATTGTTGTATGATTTGATGAACTGGAGGATAAAGAGCCGTCTAATAATTTAATTCCATTAAACTCTGTTGTTTTTGAAATTCTGTCTAGTTCACTTCTCATTGAACTAAACTCTAGATGAGTAGATTGGCGTTCTGTTGATCCAATAGTACCAGTTGCGCCCTGTATAGATAGCTCACGCATTCTAATAACTATAGAAACTTCTTCATTAAGAGCACCATCTATAACATTTAGGAGGGATATGCCTTCATTCAGATTGCGAACACCTTGCCTTAAAGTCCTCACATCAGACTTTAGAGCTTCAGCAGTCATCATACCTGCACCGTCATCTGAGCTTTTTTGGAGTCTTTCACCGGATGCTATCCGAGAAAAAATCTGACTTAGCTTATTATTGTTTTGACTTAGTAAGCGCTGAGCATTATACGAAGCGAGATTATTGAAGATACGTAAAGCCAATGATCTGATTCCTCCATGAAACAGAAAATGAGTATATTGAACTGGTATATATAATATGAGTCTCTGCGGATTAGTCTCCATACTACCCCGCAACTGTTTAATACGGCAAATAATCATATTTCTTTAGTTATAATAGTTACAAAATACATCAAAAAGTATTAACCATGTTAAAACCTTTATTATCAATAGTTTAATATTTATGATTTATAGCCTGTTATAAATATGAATAGGACAAAATTATATCACTAGTGGTAAGTAACTACATTAAAAGAGGAAATTTTATGAAGAAGATATTAAATGTTGATGGTATGACCTGTGATCACTGTGTTAGTACAATTAAACAAGCTGTAGAGAATCTAGTTGGAGTCTTCAATGTTGAGGTAGATATTGAAAAAAAACAAGTCATTGTAGAAATGGAAGAAAGCACAGAAAAAATAAAAGATTTAGTAGAAATAATAACAGAAGTAGGGTTTAAAGTCAGAATTTGAGTCCGCCAACTGTAACTATAAATGATTTTTCTAGTCTATTTCGTATAACAATAATACGAACTTTTTTTCCTGCTTGAGTTTCAGCCACCATAGATTGAAAGTTTTTAATATTTCTTACTTTTTTCCCATTAAATTTTAAAACAATATCTCCTCTCAATATTCCTGCTTTTTTTGCAGGGGTATTATTTTTAACATTGTTTACAAGAACTCCTTTTTTATAACCAGAAACCATAAATGCTGAAAAAAGTTCAGGTGTCATTTCCTGAATATCTATACCTAACCACCCTCTCTCCACATTACCATTATTTATTAATTCTTCAGAAATACGCAAGGCCATCTCAATAGGTATTGCAAATCCAACTCCAGAGCCAAGAACTGCAAAACTTGTATTGATGGCAATTATTTCACCATTTAAATTAATTAATGGGCCACCACTATTGCCGGGATTTATAGCTGCATCGGTTTGTAAAAAGTTTTCATAGGTAGCTAGCCCAAGGTTTGAGCGTCGAACAGCACTGACAACCCCAACAGTAACTGAACCCTGAAGACCATAAGGATTACCTATTGCCATTACCCATTGGCCAACTTTTATCTGATTAGAAGATCCAAAAATAGGCTGAGGTAATCTTCTAAAACTATTTATTTTAATGATAGCAATATCTGTCTCTGGATCAGTACCAATTATATCAGCAAAGTAAGATCGTTGGTCAGACAAACGCACAAGAATTTTATCGTGCCCAGCTATCACATGATGATTAGTTAAAATATGTCCTTTTTCAGTTATAATCACACCAGACCCTATTGTTTCCGATGTATATTCTTTTCTTAAAAAATGGTCATCAAACCATTCCATTAAAGGGGTAAGCAATGAGTTTCTTTCATAAAACGAGTTGTTGGAACTATCAAGTATCACCTTTAACTGGATTTTACTTAGATTAACAACCGAGGGACGAACTAGTTTAGCATTTCGAATAAATGCTGTTTGTAGTTTTGATATAGAATCATATTGGGGATGATTTAGAATTTTTTGACCGGAAGTATTTTTACCACTTTTAAAAACAATTGTGCCTTTTTGAGAAAAATATAGGTTTTGATAAACTAAAACTAATATTACTAGGCAAATGATTATTTTTATAGAAAACGAATAACCGTATATTTTTTTTTTATTACTTCTCATTATTTTATCTTATAACCCCGGTGAATAGAAACAATACCAAAAGTAAGCTCTATGAGTGAAACATTTTCAAACCCTGTCTTTTCAATCCATTTTGCAAATTGTTTTTGGTTCGGGAAATTAGCTACTGACTCAGGTAGATAGCTGTATGCATCAGAGTGACCAGAAATAAGTTTTCCTATTTTGGGTAAAACGAGATTGAAATAGCACTGATAGATAGCATTAAGAAGTTTATTTCGAGGGATTGAAAACTCAAGAACAACAATTCTTCCACCTGGTTTGAGTACGCGATAAAACTCCTTCAACCCTAAATTAACATTAGCAAAGTTTCTAATTCCAAACGCACAAACAAGCCCTTCAAAACTGTCATCTGAAAAAGGGAGACACTCTCCACTTCCAACTTGAAATGAAACAGCTTGTTCATAACCATTCTGAAAAACTTTAATACGTCCAAGGCTTAACATAGGTTGACAAAAATCAATTCCAAAAATTTTTATTGCTAGGTTTTTCTTGGCAACTTCTAGGATGATATCACCTGTTCCCGTAGCCACATCTAAAATACGATCGTTTTTAATTGGATTAAGCAATTCAATTGCTCTTCTTCTCCAGTATCGGTCTTGACCACCACTAAGTAATCTATTTAAAAAATCATACTTAGGAGCGATACTTGTAAACATTTCCCGAGTTTGTAGTGAAGCTGTGGTATCTATAATAGTCATATTCATAAAGTGAAGAAATATATGATCGTTTAAATGCTAACTTTATGATTGTATCATTCGAGTTTATTTGCATCAATAACCACAAATAAACATCTGCACCACTAATTCAGCTCAAATAGTATAAATCCAATTATTTTTTTAAATTTTAACTATTTTTATGGAGATATAAAAAAATGAAAAATGTAGTAGTACCTTTAGCACCAGGATTTGAAGAAATTGAAGTAATTACGGTCATAGACATACTTAGACGAGCAGGCGCTCGAGTCTTTATAGCTGGCATAGTAGATGGAGCAATAGAAGGATCAAGAGGCATTAAACTTATCGCTGATGAATCTATTGATATAATAAATACTGAGCGATTTGATTTATTAATACTTCATGGAGGTCAACCCGGGGCGGATAATTTAAACAATGATCCTAGAGTAGCTTCTCTATTAAAAATTATGGGAGATAAGAATAAATTAATAGGAGCTATTTGCGCGGCACCAATAATTTTAAAGAAAAAAGGTCTTATAAATAATCGAAAAATAACTAGTCATCCTTCAGTTAAGGAAGAATTGGGAGACCATTATGTTGATGAAAGAGTTGTTGTTGATCAAAACATTATAACAAGTTGTTCTCCTGGAACTGCAATGGAATTTGCTTTTAAATTGGTGGAAATTCTTTTCGGAAAAGATCGAGTAATACTGGTCAACAAGGGCGTCATGGCAAATATTTGATATATTTATTCGGATTTCTAAATTCTTTATTAATTACACCAAAGAAATCTAAAAATATATAAATCTTTTAAGAATATATAGTCATCGAATAAGAATTGCTTGGATTAAAATATATAAACATCTTTGAATTTTCTTTTATTTTTAGGGGTTTAAAATGCAGATAAATAGTTTTCGCAAAAATAATTTAATTAGTATAATATCTAATATTGAAACAAATAGTAAAAAACATAATCCGCAAAGGTGTAATCATTGTGGGGGAGCATTTAAAAATGGTCAAGATGTTGTGGTATGTATAATGTGCAATCGAGAATTTGGTCATAAGTGCAGTAATTGCACTGAAAGTCTAAAAAAATAGTTTTAAAAATTTTCTTCTATAGAATTTACATAATTAATTTAATTCTCTAGTGCTGAAATTTGTTAAAGCTTTAAATCCTAAAATCTCCCTGAATCACTGTTACTGAATACCCTCCTACTCTGACGGACTTTATTTCACCGTTATTTTGTTCAATGCAAACAAAAATAGATGACGGACGTGAGATCATATACCCTTGTTCAATAATTATATTCTTGCAGTCATTTTTTGGTATTAAGTTGTTCTCAAAGAGGTAAGCGCCGACTGCTCCAGCAGCACTCCCAGTAGCCGGGTCTTCGACAATACCTAAATCAGGAGCAAATGCTCTTGCGTGAATAGAAGCATTTGCATCCAATGTTTCCATAGTAAACGCGTATAGCAAGTCAGTGCCAAGAGTAGCCAAAAACTCCCTTAATTTAATAGTATTAATTGTAATATTTTGTAAAGCCTTTAGTGAGCTGACGGGCACAATTAAAACAGGTAATCCTGTAGACACAATCTGCATAGGGTATGAACTTGAACTAATATCGTCTGCCAAAACTCCAATTGCCTTTCCTACTTCATCCGTACATTTTATAGGATTTTCAAAAGAGGGTGCTAATTGATCCATAAATAGAAGGTTATCTTTTCCTTTTGGCGCCACAGTAACTACTCCCCCTTTCAAGGAAAGCTTTATAGGATAATTACCAGGAAGAACCCTCCCAGTTTCTCTTAAAATATGAGCCGTACCTAAACTAGGATGACCGGCAAAAGGAAGTTCTTTTTCAGGCGTAAAAATACGAACTGAAAAATCTACAGGCATGTTACCCGGAGGTAAAACAAAAGTAGTTTCTGAAAGATTCATTTCTCGTGCAATATTTTGCATATTATCATCAGTCAACCCTTCAGAATCAAAAACTACAGCTAAGGGATTCCCACCAAATGGCACTTTGGTGAAGACATCAACTTGATAAAAAGAACAACTCATATATATTTTTAGTTAAAGATTTTTATCAACCCATTTTTTCAAAACGTAGAGTGACCATGGACGAGACCAGGAACACCTTTTTTTTAAAAAATTAATCCATATTTTGTGAATGCTATCTTGAGAAACAAAGTCGGACAACTTTTCTGTGGGAGTGAGTAAAACAGATTCAACTTCAGACTTCATTTTTCCTCTCATCCAAATTTCAAATGGAAATGTAAACCCCATTTTTTTTCTATCCACTATAAAGTCAGGTAATTTCTTTGATAAAGAATTCACTAATAGCGGTTTAGGTATTCCTTTTTTCATTTTAATGCTAGAAGGGATCGAAAACATTAGTTCAACTAGTTTGTGGTCTAAAAAAGGGACTCTAATTTCAATGCCATTGGCCATACTCATTACATCTGTATCGCGTAATAAGGTTGTAGCCATATATTGGGTCATTTCAAGATACGATATCAAGTTCAGAGAAGATAAATCTGACCTAGATTCGATTAACTCTTGTGTTTGGTTTAAATGTTTTTTTATTTCTGTTTTAAAAAAAAATGGATTTGAAATCAAGTTTTGTAGTTCTTGTTCACAAAACAATGCGCGAAATAGGAAATAGACATGAGGACCGTTATAGTGGCCATTAATAAAATGATTTAGTTTTATTTTTTTATCAGAATGTGGCAAAAGGCAAGAAACAACAGAAGCAAATTGTTTTCTAAAACTTATTGGAAACGATTTTATAATTTCTTCTATTTTTTTTAGCCTGGGTATAAAGTAAAAAGAATCGTACCCAGCGAACAATTCATCTCCCCCAACCCCTGACAAAGCAACCTTTAAGCCTATATTATTTGCAGCACGTGAAATTATAAATGTATTTATTCCATCAACAGTCGGTTGATCCATTGAGGACAGGGCAGGGGGTAAACTCTCCAGAAGATCTTCTTCTGATAATAAAACTTTATGGTGCTCGGTAGCCTGGCTCTCTGAAATCAGAGATGAATATTTAGATTCATCATAATCTTTATCCCTAAATGCAATTGATAGTGTTTTGATTGGTGTAGACTGGCTAGCAGTTATCATACTTACTAGGGCACTTGAATCTATACCACCACTAAGAAAAGCTCCGATAGAAACATCACTAACAAGATGCTGTGTGACTATATTTTTAAGACAACTTTCTATCTGTTGATGTATTGAAGTAGACTGCTGCATGGAACTAATTGCATGCGTTGGGTCCCAATATTGTTTAACTTTAATCCCATTATTATCTGCAATTAAAAAATGACCCGGAGGGACCTCCATTATAGACTCTAATATCGATTCTATGGATCCTACTCGGCCGAAGGATAGATACTGATAGATTCCAGTTGAATTTATAGTTGGGTTATATATTTTTGAGGCGAGTATAGCTCTTACTTCTGAGGCAAATAACAAGATGTCTTTTGTTGAACAATAATATAGGGGTTTTATACCTACCCGATCTCTAGCAAGTACTAGCCTGTTATTTGGACCATCCCATATTGAAAAAGCAAACATACCTCGTATTTTTGTTAAACAATCTAGCCCCCATGCTTCGTAAGCTCGCAGTAATACCTCTGTATCAGAATTAGATTTAAAATTATATCTATCTACTAGTTCTTTTTTTAATTCTTTGTAGTTATATATTTCACTGTTAGTTGATATCCACACTGTTGAGTTATCGTTAGACATTGGTTGATGACCACCTTGACTGGTATCAATTATTGATAATCTTTGATGCCCCAGATACAAGCTGGATCCGCTATGTGGTTTAATTTGTATTTCGCCCCGATCATCCGGTCCTCTATGGTCCAATGCATCAAGCATCATTTGAAGCCCTTTATTAAGGCTTTCATGTGATCTTTTCAGATTACTATTAAGAATACCGGCAATACCGCACATAATTCTTATATCCTTAATGTATAGGAAGGAAACAAACGAATATTAGTTCCCATAACATATATTATGTAAACTAAGAAAGTATAATTAAAATTATTAGAAAGCAGAAGACTTGCTAGTTAGCTTTTTTTAAGAGCGAGGACATCTTTAATAGCTCTAAATATATGATTAGATGAAAGACCATATTTTGCATACAATTCGGAACCAGAGCCCGTTTCGGCAAATTGATCGTGCACAGCAATAGACTTAAACGGTATTGAAATTTGGTTATTAACTAGAGTACGACTCACCGCTTCGGCCAAGCCACCAATGATATTGTGATCCTCCGCAGTGATTACAGCCTTATGCCGTCTAGTTTCCTCAACTATAAGAGATTCATCTAAGGGTTTAAGGGTCGAGATATTTACAATAGTTGTAGAAATAGATTCTTTCTGGAGTAAATCAGCTGCATTTAAACTCTCTTGAACCAAGCTCCCCGTAGCAAAAATTACAATATCACTCCCTTGTCTTAAAATACTACCTTTTCCAATCTTAAATGTATAACTAGAGTCATATACACCTTTTAATTTAGGCCTGCCCAAACGAAGGTAAGCTGGTCCGATATGTTTAGATAGAACTTTGGTAGCTTGAAATGCCTCCTCCCAATCAGCAGGCTGAACAACAGTCATGTTAGGCATTGCGCGAGTATAAGCAAGATCAACAATCATTTGAGCCGATGGACCGTCTTCACCTACAGCTAAACCTGTATGAGTACCTGCTAATTTTACATTTGAATTAGAATACGCGACACTAACTAGAATCTGATCCATAGTTCGGCCAAGAAGAAAACAAGCAAAACTAGTTGCAAAAGCAACTTTTCCTGTTCTTGCAAGCCCAGCTGCAGTGCAGACGAGATCACCTTCACTAATTCCCATATTAAAAAAACGTTCGGGGAATTCCTGCCCAAATTTTATTGTACGGGTACTGTCACTAACTCCTGAGTCGAGAACCACTACATTGGAATCACTTTTTCCAAGCTCAAGTAGTGCAGCCCCATAACCATCTCTGGTAGCTCCATCTTTAAACATTTTTTATCTCTAGTTCATTTAAAGCCTTATTAAAATCCTCTTCACTCGGAGCAACTCCATGCCAGCTTTTTTCTCCTTCCATAAAACTTACACCTTTGCCTTTAATAGTATCTGCAATAATAACCCTGGGTTTTTTAGAATGAATAGGTAATAAAAGCGTATTCATAATCGACTTCATATTATGGCCATCAATACGATGAACATCCCAGCCAAATGCATTCCACTTGTCTTCGAGAGGTTCTATATTTTTTAAGTCTTCAGTCACATTATCCTGAGCAACTTTATTGTTATCAATTATTGCTATCAAATTATTAGAATTAAACTTGGAGGCTGACATAGCAGCCTCCCATATTTGGCCCTCTTGGATTTCGCCATCTCCGAGAACAACGTATACTTTGTAATTCAATTTATCTATTCTTGCAGCTAAAGCTATTCCATGGCCAACACTTAAGCCCTGCCCTAAGCTACCACTAGCAATTTCAATACCTGGAGTTTTAGGATGGGGATGCCCAGACAAAAATAATTCACTATCAATTTTTCTATATCCATTTAGAACTGCTTCAGGAAAGTAACCAGCGCGCGACAAAACACAATACATAAGGGCACTTGCATGACCTTTGCTAAGAATAAATCTATCTCTAGTTGGATCGTTTGGACTATTAGCGTCGTATTGCAGAATACCACCAAAGTAAATTGCAGTAAGTAGGTCCGTGGCGGATAAACTACCCCCGGGATGACCAGACCCTGCATGGAAGATAACTTTTAAGATTTTTTGACGAAGTTCATTGGCTATTCTCTCAAGTTCTGATAGATCTGATCCACTCAAATTGGTATTTACCATATAAAATACAAAAAAAGTCTAAAATAATATGAATTGAACTAGCTTATACCACATCATTATTTGAATATCCAATATAAGAAATACTCAAGAAAAAAGGTTATTTCGCCGATAAACCTTTTAGTTCTATACATATAGAGATTGTTCGACATTCATAAATAAGCTTAATCATTAAACCCTTAGACAAATAAAAGCGGTTTTTAATTAAAAACTCATTCCAATATAATAAAATATTAAAAATGCGTTAAAAAAAGTTAACTATTGGTTAATTAATTGTTAATTTTTGCAGACTTAATATAGATAATACTTTTCCAACTTGTTCTGGAATCATTGCAAAATGTTTTTTTTGATAAAACTCACAATAGTATTTTTTTTCACTTTATCTTTAAATTTAACTAATTTAAGTGCAGAAGAAATTTCTGAGCAAACATTCTTCGATAGAGCAAACCAAACGCCATCCACTCCCAAAGATATAATAAAGCCAGAACCCTTGATGTCTACAGAAATCGTAGACCGACCAGTAAAATCTATAGATGAAAAAGATTCATATTTAGTATTCGAAAAAAATAACTCTAATAACACATCCCAAAAACTAGAAACAATTTCTAATTCTATGGTGCTATCATTGAAAGATGCAATAATTCGGACACTTTCTAATAACGTTTCTATAGCTGTTGAATCATTTGACTCTAAAGTTAAAAAAGAAACTATCATAGAAAGCCTTTCTGAATTTGATGTCACGCTTGGCATAGAGTTATCTACAGGAAGAAAGACACAACAGCTAGCGAGTGCTTTCAGCTCGCCTAACAGAATGGAAAATGATAATGATAATTGGGACTTGTCTTTGTCTCAGAAATTAGTGACAGGAGCAAACTATCAATTTGATTTTACAAATAATAGAAATAAAACTAATAGCAAAACGGCCGGACTGAACCCTAGCTATAACTCAGAGTTCCAGTTAAGCTTAACGCAACCATTATTGAAAAACTTTGGAGCAAATATAAATAAACGCAATATTCATATTGCTAAAAATGAGGTAGACATATCTGACCATGAGTTTAAAACTAAAGTAATTAATGTTATCAGTGAAGTTGAAAATACCTATTGGGATTATGTTTTTAACCTAAGAGACTTAGAAGTAAAACAAAAATCACTTGACCGAGCCAAGGACTTGCAAAGACGTGTAAAAACCCAAGTTTTAGTTGGCACGATGGCCCCAATTGAAACTCTTCAAGCTGAGTCTGAAGTTGCTTCGAGGGAAGAGTTCCTGCTGAGCGCAAAAGATGCAATTGAAGATAGTCAAGATAAATTAAAAAACATATTAAATATAGATTTTTCATCATCCGAAGGACTTCTCCCTATATATCCATCTAGCAAGGCTGATATTTTTTTTAAAAATATTAACTTCAATCAAACTGTGGAAATAGCTTTGTCCAGCAGACCTGACTACCTTGGGAAAAAAAAAGAACTGGAAAATAAAGATATTCTGGTCAAATATCAAGAAAATCAAATTTATCCATCTATTGATTTAGTTGGTAGCCTTGGAATGAATGGGTTAAGCGGTGATGCTGTAACTATAACATCAGGAACATTTCAAGGTAAAAGCTCTTACGGCGGAGGATATGGTACAGCGTTAACTGACTCACTTTCCACTAATTACTATGATTGGGAACTTGGGATCAAGTTTAGCTATCCGCTAGGTAATAGATCAGCAAAAAGCAAGTTGTCATCTTCACGCCTTGAAAAAGCTAAGTTAATTCTTGATATTAAGAATCTTGAAAAAAAAATTATTTTAGAAGTCCGAGAATCAGTTCGTCAATTACAAACCGACACCAAAAGAATTAGAGCCGCTAGTATTGCTAAAAAACTTGCCGAAGAAAAATTAAAAGCTGAAGAAAAGAAATTTGAGGTTGGGCTGTCAACAAGCTTTAATGTCCTAGAATTTCAAGAAGACCTTGCAAAAGCACAAAGCAATGAAATAAAAACTATCATAGACTACAAACAGTCTAGAGTTAGACTTCGTAAGATTATCGCTTCAACGTTAAATCACCACAATATTAAGCTTCCAGCCAATGAATCCTCATGAAAAGAATTTCAGTTATCTTGCTTTTGACGTTCTTGATACTAATTGCAGCCTATATCTTTTTTGAGAATCCAGAAGATCCTGAGTTTATATCCAAAATTGACTATAAAAAGGTAAAAGTTCTTAAAGGTGACTTGCTAGTTAAGGTTTCAGCAAAAGGAGTGGTCGAGCCTAACTTTAAAGTTGAAGTTAAATCTAAAGCTAGTGGAAAGATAATTGCTTTTCCATATGAAGAAGGTGGTTTTATAAAAAAAGGACAGGCTTTACTTCATCTGAATAAAAATGATGAAAGAAGAAACGTTGCTAAAGCTAATGCAGATTTAGTAAGTGGAGAGGCCAGCCTTAAAAAATCTAGAACTGCACTACTCTCACAAAAACACCGATATGAAACGGATTTGCAATTATCCGCTTCTGAAGTTGAAGAGGCGGAAGCAAGTTTGGAAGACTCTAGGTATCAAAAAAAAAGACAATACGAACTTTTCGATAATAAATATATTTCGCAAGAAAACTTAGAAAAGATAGTTACCACTTTTAAAGTTAATCAAGAAAATGTGATCCAAGCTAAAGCCAAATATCAAGCTGCAAAAAATGCTATTCATGATATTTCTATGAAAGAGCATGAGGTTGAGTTGGCATCCGCAGAAGTTGTTCGCCGACAAATAGCTCTTGATGAATCGAATGAACGTTTGGAAGAAACTGATATTTACGCTCCTATATCTGGTGTAATAATCCAAAAATTAGTTGAAGAAGGACAAATAATATCATCTGGTGTTTCTAATATTAGCGGGGGTACGCCCTTGGCAGAAATAGCTGACATGTCAAGAATTTTTATCATCGCAGATGTTGATGAAACAGATATAGGAACGATTCGTGAAGGACAAAAAGTAGAAGTAACCGCAGATGCTTTTTACGGAAAAATATTTGGAGGAAAAGTAATCAGAATCTCACCAAAAGGAGTTGTTGAAAATAGTATTACAATTTTTAAAGTCAAAATAGAAATTACGGGCAAGGGAAAATCTATTTTAAAACCCATGATGAGTGCTAATGTTGATATCATAACAAATAAAGTTCAAAACACATTATATGTGTCAAGACAAGCGATTACCTTGGCTGAAAATAAAAGGTATGCTGTTATACTTAAAGACGAATTACCTGAAGAAATTGAGGTGGAAACTGGGATTCAAACCCCCATATATGTTCAAATCCTTTCCGGTCTTGATTCTAGTCAGGAAGTAATTACTGGAGACTGGAAAAAGCTATTAGAAGAAGCAAACGAATCTAAAATCAAGGGGTCCTCTCTAAAAAAAATACTTTGGATGATTCGATCAAAATAATTCACCATGATTGAGCTTAATAATCTTAGTAAAACTTATCTATTAGGAAAAGTCCCAGTTAATGCTTTAACCGATATAAGCTTTCGGATTAATAAAGGTGAGTTTATAGCAATAATGGGCCCTTCAGGAAGCGGAAAATCTACGTTATTAAATTTACTTGGCTGCCTTGACCTACCCTCCTCTGGAACATATCTACTAGAAAATTTTAATATAAGATCCTTAAAACCAAACCAATTAGCAGAAGTGCGTAACAAACGAATAGGATTTGTATTTCAGAACTTTAATTTAATTCCGCGTGCTTCTGCATTGGAAAATGTCGAACTACCTCTTATATATGGACGAGCTAAAAACTCTCGAGAAATAGCGTTCAATGCTTTAAAGAGAGTTGGTCTTGCTGAAAGATATAAACACAGACCCAATGAACTTTCAGGTGGAGAACGTCAAAGAGTAGCTATAGCTAGAGCTATAGTAAATAATCCGGCAATTGTACTGGCAGATGAACCAACGGGCAATCTTGACACAAAGACTGGAAAAGACATTATGAGTATTTTCTCTAGATTAAATGATGAAGGCACAACTATTATAATTGTCACACATGAAAAAGATATTGCTACCTCGACCAAGCGAACAATTGAAATGATTGATGGCACTGTCGACCGTGATATTTGCTCAATGGAGAATGCAGTTTAATGCTTATAATAGATCTTTTTAAAATGGCACTGAGAAGCCTCATAGCTAATACGATGCGCACATTCCTTACTGCTCTTGGAATGATTATAGGTGTAGCCTCTGTAATATCTATGATTTCTATTGGTGAAGGTGCACGGCAGCAAACATTAAGCACTATAGAAAAATTCGGAACAAATATAATTACAATCAAACCTGGGAGAAAAAAAAATAAGCACGTGTCCTCAGATAAGGTGAAAACCCTAAAATTGAAAGATGCAGAGGCAATAGAAAAAAGTATTCCCCTCATTACTGGTGTCGCAGCGCAAGTTTACCGCTCTGCACAACTTAAGTATGGTAGCAAGAATACAAATACTACAATTCGAGGAACAGGAGAAAAGTATCTAAAGCTCTCTAATTTCAATATAAAACAAGGACGTTACTTTACTAAGCAAGAGGTTCATTCCGTCAGAAAAGTTGCTGTTATTGGAGCAACTGTTATAAAAAATTTATTTGGAGATCTAGACGCAATTGGTAAAGAAATTAAAGTTGATGGTAATAATTATCTTGTAATCGGAACAACTGAACCAAAGGGTGCACTTAGTTGGTTTGACCCAGATGATCAAGTATTTATTCCAGTAACGACAGCTCAAAAAAGATTGTTTGGCATACAACATATTCAATCTATTGATGTTCAGGCAAAAAAAATGGAAGATTTAGAGAGGATTAAGGAAGATATTGACTCACTACTTAGAATACGCCATGGAATTCACGAGCTCGAGGATAGTGACTTTCATGTACAAAACTCTTCTCAATGGCTTAATAGCTGGGGAGATGCAGCAAAGACATTTACTTACCTGCTAGGGGGCATTGCAGCTATTTCTCTTTTAGTCGGTGGTATCGGAATCATGAATATTATGTTGGTTTCTATTACTGAAAGAACAAAGGAAATTGGCATCAGGATAGCAATTGGTGCCAAAAAAAGTGAAATAATGGAGCAATTTCTTATTGAATCAGTCCTAATAAGCTTTATTGGCGGAGGCTTAGGTATAATTCTTGGACTAATAATTTCAAGAACAGTATCCCAAATCGGTGGATGGGATACAATAGTTTCAACACAATCTATCATCCTTGCATTTGGGTTCTCTGTAGGGGTTGGGATATTTTTTGGTTTTTATCCGGCAAGAAAAGCTGCAAACCTTAATCCTATAGATGCATTAAGGTACGAATAAACTATTTCACCTGCCGTCTTATTTTTTGCATATAGTTATCTCCATTAACGATTGACCCTCAGCATACAATGAATATCTATCCTGCACTTGAGCAATTTCTTGAATATACTCAAAATAGTAAAAGAGCACCACTCGTTGGGGAAAAAATAGTACCACTATTTGATATCGCAATTCTTTTTAAAAAATTATTATACAAAAATGATAAAGCCTTTCTTTATGAAAGTAATAATGGAACAAAAAATACAGCTAGATATTCGTTTATTGGTGTTCCAAATAATAATTATGTGAGAATAGAAAGTAACTATTCTTTAATTAAGTTAGAAGATGATAAAGAAGAAGTTAAAAGCACTGTCATTGACGGATGGAATACTCTTAACTTTGAAAATAACACCCCAAGCTATAAATATTCTCCACATTTCTGGGGTGGATGGGTTGGTTATATAGCTTATGAAGCTGGAAATTCTTTTGAAAAACTTCCCAAAAGAAAATCAAGTGAACTAAAAATTCCAGATGCATACTTCATGCAAGTAGACAGATTAATTGTCTACGACCATGATCTATCAAAACTCAAATATATTATCGCAGTTGACTCATCTTCAGACAGTTTTAAGTATAAACAATACGTAGATGAAATAAATAAGATATGGATAGAAATTGAAAGCGTGTTATTAGAGGCCCTACCAAAAGGACCTTTATTAAAAAAAAATACTTCCTTTCATTTAAATTCTAGTAAATTAAGATCAAATTTATCACCTAAAGATTATAAAAAAATAGTTAGCTGTGCTAAAAAATATATTTGTGATGGTGATATCTATCAAGCAAACATTTCGCAACGTTTTGACACAGAATATAAAGATGATCCTTTAGACCTTTATCTTAAATTACGCGGGATTAATCCAGCACCATTTTCTGGATTTTTAAAATTTTCTAATTTCTCCATTATTAGCTCCTCTCCCGAAAGACTTTTAAAGGTTAAAGATGACAGGTTAGAAACTAGGCCTATAGCGGGTACTCGACCAAGAGGACTTGATTCAATTAAAGATGCAGAACTTACCAAAGAACTATTATTAAACAAAAAGGAACGAGCTGAACATTTAATGCTTGTTGATCTTGAAAGAAATGATATGGGGCGTGTTTGCCAAACAGGGTCAGTAAATGTCACAGAATTCATGCAACTTGAGCAGTATTCGCACGTTAGCCATATTGTTTCTAATATTGAAGGTAAATTAAAGCCAAATATAAGCATCTACACTCTATTAAAATCATTATTTCCTGGAGGGACCATTACTGGTTGTCCAAAAATTCGTTGTATGGAAATAATAAGTGAACTGGAACCATCAAGTAGAGGACCCTATTCCGGTTCATTTGGATATATTGGATTTTGCAAAGAACTTGATTTAAATATATTGATTCGTACAATTTTTCTTAAAAATGGAAAAGCTACTTTTCATGTTGGAGCCGGAATTGTTGCTGATTCAGACCCTGATAATGAATATGAAGAAACATTGTCAAAAGCTGCCGCTTTGATTGAAGTATTAAGCAATGAGATCGGTAGAACTTGATGCAAACTCCTATTGTTTACATTAATGGTCTTTTTTGGCCTATTGATAAAGCTAAGATATCTGTTTTAGATAGGGGGTTTTCTTACGGTGATGGTTTATTTGAAACCATGCGCACATACTCAGGAAAGATATATAAAATAGAACAACATATTGACCGTTTATTTGCATCGGCGCATTCAGTTTTTATTGAACTACCTATAACAAAGAATGAAGTACAAACAGCTATTTATGCAACCATTAAACTTAATGGCCTATTAAATTCAATCGTTAGACTTACTGTCACTCGTGGAGAACAGAGTTCAGGGATCAATATTGATTACAGTTCACCACCAACCCTTGTTATTATAATTAAACCAATAAAACTCATCTCTAAAAATACTTATAAAAAAGGTGTTGGAATAAAACTCTATAAAAGGAGTGCGATTAGAATTCAAGGTATTTCTAATCAAATAAAGTCATGCAACTACTTATCGAATATAATATTAAGAGAAAAAGCACTTAAGGATAAGTGTTTTGAAGCTGTTTTGTTAGATAATAGTAATAATATTACTGAGGGAACTATCTCCAATATATTTATTGTGAAAAACAACATGCTAAAAACACCATCATTAAATGAATTTGTATTAGGTGGGATAACACGTCAAACGATTATAGATCTGTGCATACAAAGCAATATTCCTTTTATGGAAGGTTTATTAACCGAAAATGATATATACGAAGCGGACGAAGTTTTTTTGACTAATTCTGGAATAGAAGTTTTACCAGTATCAAACATAAATAATCATAAATTGAACAAAAGATGCCCCGGACCTATTACTAAACTTATTCATTTTAAACTTTTAAAATCTTTTGAAGATTTAGTTTAAAAGTGATACTTTAAATTCTTTATTAATTTTACATTAGCTTAACAACTACAATGAATAAAGAAAGGTTTAGAGATACTGCTAGAGGAGTAATTGAAGACACGGATAATAATACTGAATGGCTCCCAAAAGATTCTTATGGTGATTTAGGCAAATGGGTTAACGTACAGGAAGGTCTTAATTACGCTCAATTAATGAATCAAATTTATGCAGGAGGTCAATCTGATTGGTCTCTTCCAAGCAAAGAAGACCTACTTAATCTTTATGTAGAAGATTTAACTCAGAAAGATTGGGAGGGAAATGATGTTCACATAGCACCTAGTTTTTTAAATAATTGCTCTCATTATTTATGGTCTAATGAAAAAAATAATAGTGGGCAACAGCTAAGAATAGATTTAAGGAACGGGGATATAGAGTTTTTAGATACTGAGGAAAGAGATCATCTCGCTGTCCGTTTAATTAGACGTAGCAAGTAATTATTTTTACTTCCATCCAGTAACTGACATTATCTTTATTGGATCAATATTTCCATCGGTCCCAATTACGCAGTCCTTTTCACTTCCTATAAACTCATCCACACCTTTATCTCTATAGGTTACCGCTTTTATATCTGAATGCTTTGTCTGATTAAATCCATTAAATAATGTTCCAGGAGCTTTGGGCACAAGGTCTAATGAAAATCTACGAAAAACCCTAATTTGTTCCTCTTGATAATGTAAAGCTACAAATAAATAATTGTTATAGATTAAATAATCCGTACTAAGAGAATCACCTTTTCCAACAACAAAGTAAAACCTATCAACCTTAACGCCATATTCTGGTTGCAAAAAACCTCGTAACCATATTTTCCCAAAATCAATTATGTTTTCCATTGGTATGACTCTCAGATAGATGAGTATTTTGACTTAAAATAAATTATATATCATAATTAAATAGTTCTTAATAACTAACAAAATATATAGTCTTTTGTCAGATTTATTTAAAAAACGATTGGAAGGTGAGATCAAGCACCTGCATTCAGAACATCTCTTCAGAAAACCTCTTACAGTTGAAAAAAGCTTACTAAACTTGGCTGCAAATGATTATTTTTTACTCCGCCAAAATAATGATGTTTTAGCTTTTGCTTACGAAATAGCTCAAAAATATGGGACAGGAAGTGGCGCATCACCATTGTTATCTGGATATCTTCCATGCCATAAAATATTAATAAACAAATTGCTGTCTTGGAAAAACAAAAAATTTGGGATGTTATACAATTCAGGTTTCATGGCAAATCAGGCCATAGTAAAAAACCTTCCCGGGAAAAATGATTTAATTTTAGTAGACAAGCTTATTCACAACTCTATTGCGCAGGCTTTAAGCAGAGGAGCTACAAAGTTCAAACGCTACAATCATATTGACTTATCTCATCTTGAAGATCTTTTATCTTTTAATATAAATAGATATGACACTATATTTGTTTTTACCGAAAGTATTTTTAGCATGGAGGGAGACTACCCCGATTTAAAAAACCTAATTCAACTAAAAAAAAAATATCCCTTTATTCTTATACTTGATGAAGCTCATGGTACTGGTGTAATGGGAAAATCTGGAGCTGGGTTAGCTGAAGAAACCGGTACTACAAATGATGTTGACATTATAATGGGCACTTTTGGGAAGTCCCTTGCAGGAATGGGTGCTTATGTATTGACAAATCTATTACCTACGATTGAATATTTAACAAACAAGGCCGGTGAGTACATATATTCAACATTTCTACCCCCCTTTCAAACAGGTGTTGCAATAGCAACTATTGATATAATAAGAAGTGCAGATGATAAACGAAAATCACTGAAGACTATATCCCAGTGGCTTAGAAATACTCTATCAGAATATATAGATGTACAAACTAACTATAATACCCCTATAATTCCAATAATTATTGGAGATAGTGCCTCTACCCTTAAACTTCAATCATCATTTCTTAGTAAAGGGATAATTGTCGGGGCCGTTCGTCCACCTACTGTTCCCTATGATAGTTCAAGAATTCGTTTGTCACTTAATTCTGAGCTAACAGAAGAAAAATTAGAGCCATTAATTTCGGTCATCAAGGAGTATTCATAATCATGAAAATTACTGCAATTTCAGGTTGGGCAATTCCACCTGAATGGTTTTCTGAACAAATAGAAAAATATTTTATAAACTCTGATATTAATGTAATCTATCCAACCAATCCATTTGACACTGAAGAAGCTCGTATAAAGCTAAATGAAAAGCCTGCCGATTTATACCTAGGGTATTCACTTGGAAGCCTTTGGATGTTTAGGCATCGTGAGCTTTTTCCAAAGAAATCTATTAAAGCAGTTCTTGCACCTATTCTTGCTTTTACAAAGGAACATAATATGGGAGGGAAAACAACTTCCGCACAACTAAACTACCTTATAAAACTACTGAAAAGAAGTGATGACGAGAACCCACTAATGGACTTTTATGCAAATTGTGATATTCCTTTCCCTAAAATACTCCTAAGGACTTTACCCAGCCGTTCTATTTTAATAAGAGGATTAGAGTTTCTTCAGTCAGTAATTGCTTCTAAAAATTCAGTATTCGATTTCAAGGTTATTGTAGGAGACAATGATATTTTTCTCGATGCAATTAAGTTAAAAAACTTAATACCTCAAACACAAATAGTTTCAGGAGCTGGACATGCTCCAGATCAACTTCTTAATAAGTTAGCTAAGATAATCAACCAATAATTAGACTTCAAACTTTTTATTAATCTTAAGGAAATATATTATTTTTTTTTAAAAAAAAACAATTAAATTTTCTATTTACTAAAGGTTTTTAGAGTTCAAGGTTCATTCCCACTTACCTTAAAATTTTGTAATTTAAGACTCCCATTCGATTCCTAGAATCCATGACTAATGATAAATTTATAAATGGAAAAAAACTAAGAATTGAGTTCAATTTTTCTAAATATGCTCATGCCTATGATAATCATGCTCAATTACAAAAAATGATGGCAGAAAAATTAGCTTCATTTCTTCCAGATGCTATGCCTGAAAGAGTATTAGAAATTGGATGTGGCACAGGTATGTTTACAAAACATCTACTGGCAAAGCCTGCAGAAAAAATATTTCTTAACGATATTTCAGATGAAATGCTTAAGCATATGAAGTTAAAGTTATCACTCCCACCCGATATTCAAATTGTTGCAGGAAATGCTGAATTTCTGCAATTTCAACCTGTTGATATGATCACTGCTAATGCAGTATTTCAATGGTTCAGCGATCCTAGAAGTATATTGAATCATTTAAAAACTTATATCAGGCCAAATGGAAGGTTGATTTTTAGCACCTTTGGACCATCAACTCTTAAAGAACTGAGAATAATAGCCAGATTAAAAAGCCCCATTCCACTCTATTCTGAAACCCAATGGATTAGTTTAATAAATGAATCTGGTATGACTTTGAGTTCATCAGCAAATGAAAAACATAAAACATTTTTTCCTAGTGCACTGCATTTGCTCAAAAATCTCCAACAAATAGGGGCTGCACCAACCAGAATGGCTACTTCAAAAGAAATACGTCGAATATTAAATGAATATGATCAAACATATTTATCAAAACAAGGTGTATATGCAAACTGGGAATTATTATATTTTTCAGCTATAAATAAACAATAAAACGGGTTTCATGATATAGATAGCAATTTTTTTAAAATGCAATAACGATATAATATTCATTTAATGCCAGATTTTTTAAAAAATAATCTAATAATTTTAAATAATAAATCGCCAGAACTTTATTCCTTAATTAAAAAAAACCAAAATGACGATCAATTTAAGATAAGTAAATCTAAGTTAGGAGTACCCACATTATCAAAGATTTTGCCGGATGGAAGGAATAAGGCCCTGCACAGTAAATACAATCCATTGCATGAAGCCACACAATTAATAGATTCGAATTATTCAAAAGAAATATCTAATTATATATTAATGGGCCTAGGGTTGGGGTATCACTTAATAGATCTTAATAAAAGAATATCCGCGCAAGACCGCATTATTATATTCGAAAAAAATTCAGCTGTAGCAAAGTTAGCATTATCCCAAAATGATTTTACTGAAGTCTTAAGTAATCCAGCAGTAAGCTTCTATATTGGTATTGATCCAAATAAAATTGAACAAATTTTATACAAGGATCGTACTAATTTAGCCATTCATGGATACACTTCAATAACCCTTAAAACTATAGTTGAGCTTGATAGGGATTATTACCAATTATTAATGACGGAGCTAAATCAAGCTTATCAAAAATATAAGCTTGATATTGACACACAATCTGTTTACTCAAAAAAGTTTTATAACAATATATTTGCTAACGCTAAATCTATAATAGAAAGCCCTGGGATTTTACAATTAAAAAATATTTTTTCACAACTACCAGCTGTGCTGGTTTCAGCAGGTCCGTCCCTTGACAAAAATATTGGTTTTATTAAAAGTGCAAGAAACCAAATTCTTGTTATCACAGCAGCAACAGCACTGAAGCCTTTGTTAAAAAACAAGATTGAACCCGACTTTGTTATAGCAATTGACCCAAATGAGGAAACCATAGAATCTTTTAATATTGAATTGATACCTGAAAACTTATGGCTGATTTATGATCCATGTATTCCTTATTCGGTAAGTTCTCTTTTTAATTCAAGAAAAATAATTATGGGAAGTAGTATAGAACTAGCAAAATGGATAATTGATCATAGTGAAGGGAAAGGATTTATTGAAAACACATCCTCAGTGGCACACGCATCATTTCATTTAGCTAAACATATGGGTTGTGAGCCGATTATTCTGGTTGGACAAGATTTATCTTTTGAAGGACATCGTATGCACTGTACGGATTCTTTTTACAGTCAAGCTAATCAAGATAACATAGGAACTGATCGAACAATAAAGGTTCTTGATTATAAAAAGTACACTGAATATAACCCTTCCATGGCATCAACAAAAGATATATTCGAACAAAATTCAAAAACAACAAAAGCCATGGAAACTTACAAAAATCAATTTAAAAAAGAAATAAATACTAATAGTATTACTGTTAATGCAACTGAGGGAGGAGTTAATATTCCTGGAGCCATAAACGTCTCTTTAAAAGAGGCACTGAATAAACACTGTAAAGACATTAAATTTTTTAAAGCTAGTGACTTATTACACGCTATTAAAAAACCTAAAAAAAATAGACTTCTTGAAGATTCAATCAAACACCAATTAGAAAGGTTTAATGAAGTTAAAAACTCGTTACAAATAATTAACAATAAATATCTATCTGGCAAAGAATTATCAGAAAAAAAATCTCAATTTGTCTTAGAGATGGAATCCTTTTATTCAGAATTACTAAACGATGAAATAACAGTGGCACTAATGCAAGGTTATGATTACATAACATTCGTAGAGTGGAACCTGGAAACAAAAAAAATTAACAAGCTATCAGAAAATGAAAAAATAGAAAAAAAAATTGAGCGAGATCATAGGTTTATTAAAAAAACATCAAAAACATTAGATTTTTTGTGTAAAAGCTTTAAAAAAATGGAATATCACTTACCCTAAATTTTCATGGCTTCAATTATAGTTGACCCATGACCAATCTCGATTTTTTTTATACGAGCAAAACCGGTTTTTTTAAGCAATGAATTGACCTCGCTATAAGAATATGATTTTCCAGTTTTCGTATATAAAAGCATTGTAACAGCAAACATCGCTGCATCATAAGGCTCTGTTCTTGAATCTTTTAAAAAAAGGTCATACAAAATAATTCGCCCACCATATACAAGGGCCTTATTTATTTTTTTTAAAATAACTTTATTCTCACTAATATTATATATATGAATTATATTTGATAAAAAAACCGTATCGTATCCAATTCCAAATTCGTCAGAAAATAAATCGCCATTTATAAATTTTATACGCTTGTAAAAAGATTTTTTTTTATGTAACTCGCGTGCAACTTTAATTGCAGCTTCCCGATCAATTAATGTTGCTGTAGCATTTTTATCTTTCTTTAAAATCGCAGCACTATAGGAACCCGGTCCTGCACCTATATCAATTAGATTCCCAATTTTTTGTTTTGTTACCAAACTTGCTATCTTGTCTGCATATAAGTTACTCCGCTCATGCATAGCATAGGTAAAAAGAGTTCTAAAACTGGGATCATCTGATTCATCAAATTTTTTAAGATCTCTTCCTTTTTTGATGGTTTTTAAAAGATAGCTATATTCATCCCTACCATCAAGTTTTAACATAACCGTTCCCCTTTTGAAATCAGGGCTTGATTCGCAGAAATATTTGTAAGTAACAGATGTATTTTTATAAAAATCTTTATTAACTTTTAAAGCACCCATCGCTGTTAAAGCATTTAAAAGAATCTCTATACCCTCAACTTTGGTTTTAGTAATAAATGCTATTTGCTTAGCTAACAAAGATTTTTTTTTTAAAACTGAAAAAATCTTCAATTCCAAAGCACAGATTAAAACATTGGATTCTTCAAGTTGTTCAATTTTATTAATAATATCCCTATAAGAAAGCATAAAAATATCGTTGAAATACTATATAATTATTTTTAATTTGAAAGTAAGGATCATTTCTTTTAACTAGAATTTTGAGAACAATATCATCAGTATGCTATAAAACCTTTCTCAATGAGTTTAGTTAAATTCTTAAACATCAATTGAATAAAATAAGGAGGCTTGTTGTTTAACCCTTTCTTAATTATATGAAGAGCCTGACTTGATTCTCGTTTCTTATGATGTGCTAAGGCGAGTAGTAAATGCGACATATGCCACTTTTCACTATCAGGATATTGAGAAATCAAACGAGATAAAGGCCCTGAAACCTTTGAAATATTGCCTAATCGATAGTGTGACATACCTAAACCAAACAGTAAGTTGTCAGTTAACTCGTATGGTGGATTTGCCAGAAGTAACTGTTTAAATAAGTTTGCACTTTTAAAATACTGACGTTTTTTAAATAAACTAAATGCATTTTTATATTTCTTTGGTGAAAAAATGGGATCTGGGGTGATAGTTTGGCTTAGTTTTTCAAGTTCTCTGTCAAATTTTTTATTTTCAAGTTTTATACTATCAATATTTTGCCCTAAACTTTCGACACGTTTTTTTTCCTCACCAATCCTATTGGATACCGTTGTATCCATAGATTTGATGTTGGGAATAAATCTCTTAACTCCTTCGCTTAATCCTATTTCATCCAAATCAAGTACATCAAGCTTTAGAAATAAATTTTCTATTTGTTCTTCAATTTCGTCAAACTTCGTTTGAAGAATTCGCCTCTGTTCTAACTCGTTTTCGTCTGCAGGAAGCCAAGAATGAAGATCCGATGGATTTATGGTTGAATCAATAGATTGGGATTCAGAACTAATCGAACAACCATATAAAATTAAAAATAAAATTACTGAGATATATTTTTTAGTCATTTTTATTAAAAAATTGTTTTATAATTCAAATATAACGTTTTTTATGGTAATGGAATACATCAATTATTTCAAGTGGTTAGATAAGTGAAAGATTATTATTCAATATTAGGAGTATCTCGTAATGCTTTAGATGCAGATGTTAAAAAAGCATTTCGAAAAAAAGCTATGGATTATCATCCTGATAGAAATAAGGACAACCCAAAAGCCGAAGAAAAATTTAAAGAAGTTAATGAAGCATACGCTGTTTTAAGTGATAAAAACAAACGATCTCAATATGATCAGTTTGGAAGTGATGGGTTTCATAAACGTTTTTCAAGAGAAGATATCTTCCGAGACTTTGACTTTGGAGATATGTTTAGCTCTTTTGGATCACAATCAGGTTCTGGTGGCACTAGGGGCTTTCCTGACCTAGATAGCTTTATGTCTGGTCATGGTTTTGGAGGGCCACGTACACGCAAAGGACAAGATATAAGGCAGGATTTTTATATTTCTTTTAATGAGGCTGCTCTAGGAACACAACGTAGTATTATTGTTGAATTAAATGGAAAAAAAACAGAGACAACTTTTAAAGTACCTGGAGGTTCTAAAGACAGATCTCGGTTACGACTAGTAGGAAAAGGCCAACCTGGAACAAATGGCGGGTCACCCGGAGATCTATATCTCAATATTCGTATTAATAAACACCCTCACTTCTCAAGGGAAGGCGACGATATAGTAATTAGTAAAGAAATATGCCCAACTGAAGCCTTGCTTGGTACTACTGTTGAAATTCCCACACTAAAAGATTCGAAACAATTAACTATTCCCCCTTGTACCCAAAGCCACACGAAACTTAGGCTTAAAGGAGTAGGTATACCCTACAATCAAGGGAAAATGACAGGAGATCAGTTAGTTCGCATTATTGTCAAATACCCAAAAAAATTAACGAATCAACAACTTGAGCTAGTTCACAAGCTAAAAGACTCTGGCTTGTAATATAAGATATACGCCAGGCATCAAATCTCTACTTAAGTAAGGAGTTGTTCACTGTGGCTTCAGTAAACTTTATACCCGACAAAGTAGTTCATCACATAGCTGATGGTAGTCGGTTAATTGAGGTATGTGATGAAACCGGAGTCTCTTTATCTTTTGGTTGTACTGAAGGGAGTTGTGGTGTTTGTGAGCTTACAGTGTTAGAGGGGAGGGATAATTTATCAAAAATTACGGACGAGGAGAAAAATTATTTACTCCCTGACGATTTAGAAGGAGGAATGCGCTTGGGATGCCAATTAAAAATCCGAAAAGGTGATGTAAGCCTGACTTGGAGAAAAAATAAAAAAAATTAAAATTTCCCCCAATTTGTTTACCTATTTTTTTTATTTATTTTATCACCGAATGTATTATCTATTGACTTATCTTTAATCAACAAATAGAATATTAAATGCTACTAATATAACTCTTTAAACCGGTCCTGAGAGGCCGATAAGGGATCAATGATATACATGACAAGCAAGATTGCTCCTTCGTGGAAACAACTTCCGTAGGGGCTATTTTTTTGCCTAAATTTGGTGCCAAATTGAATAACCTAGCTTTTAGTAACACAGATATTTCCAGAGCAATAAGCCGTATTACCCACGAAATATTGGAAAAAAATAAAGGTGCTGAAAATTTAGCTCTAATTGGGATCCGCACTCGGGGTGTAACCCTCGCAAATAGAATTCGAAAAAAAATCAGTGATATTGAGGGTATAGAGATAGATCTCGGGGTTTTAGATATAACTTTATACCGTGACGATTTAGATGCTGGCAAACGCAATCCTATGATAGAAAAAACAACCATTCCTTTTCCTTTGGAAGATAAACAAGTTGTCCTAATTGATGATGTACTTTTTACAGGTAGAACGATAAGGGCAGCAATTGATGCCCTTATTGACATTGGCAGACCGGCCAATGTTCAACTTGGTGTGCTAATAGATAGAGGACACAGAGAGCTTCCGATTAGAGCAGACTATGTAGGTAAAAATATTCCAACAGCTAAAAACAGTCGAGTTCAAGTATTACTAAAAGAAGATGACGGTAAAGATGAAGTTTTCATATTAGATGATTTAAAAAAAAATAAATGATGTTTACTATTAAAAATATTTTAGGAACCCGGTCCTTAAGCCAAGAAGATATAACTACTATATTAGATGCAACTGATTCATTCAAAGAAATTTCTACACGCCCGATTAAAAAGGTGCCGACGTTAAGGGGAAAAACTATAATCAATTTATTTTTTGAACCAAGTACTCGAACTCGTACTTCGTTTGAAATAGCAGGGAAAAGGCTAAGCGCTGATGTAATAAATATTTCAGGATCCTCAAGCAGTACAGTTAAAGGTGAAAATCTAATAGATACGGCCTTAAACCTTGAAGCTATGCGCCCAGATATTATGGTTGTACGTCATGGACTTTCTGGGGCTGCTGAAATGATTTCTCGTTTTGTTCATTGCCCAATTATAAATGCGGGCGATGGATATCATGAACACCCTACTCAAGCTTTACTAGACTTATATACAATTAGAGAAGCAAAAGGTAACTTAAAAGGATTAGACATAGTAATCGTTGGTGATATAGCACACAGTAGAGTAGTCAGGTCCAATATTTACGCTATGAAAACGATGGGTATGAACGTGAAACTCATCGGACCACCAACTATGATTCCGCTGGGAATAGAAAAAATGGGAGTTGATATCAGTTATTGCTTAAAAGGTGCAATATCAAACGCGGACGTAATCATGATGCTTCGCCTGCAAAAAGAAAGGCAAAGCCAGTTCCTGTTACCCAGTATTCGCGAATACTCTAATCTTTATTGCCTTACTACAAAACTTTTAGAAGAAGCAAAAGAAGATGTGCTTATTTTTCACCCTGGTCCAGTCAATCGTGGAATTGAAATCTCTTTAGATGTAATGGAAAGTGATCGATCACTTATATTAAATCAGGTTACTAACGGAGTAGCACTTCGCATGGCACTAATGTACCACATTCTTGGGGGTAATAATGACCGTATTAATTAAAAATGGATGGATTATAGACCCAGACAATAATATAGATGGGCCAAAGGATCTATTGATTGATAAAGGAAAAATTAAAACTTTGGGATCTCCGGGAAAAATAAACATTGATGATGGAGAAAAAATAGCCATTATCGATGCAAAAAACTGTGTTGTTTGCCCTGGATTAATAGATATGCATGTCCATTTTAGAGAACCTGGGTTTGAATATAAAGAAACTATAGAATCCGGGTGTAATTCTGCAGCAGCTGGTGGCTTTACTTCTGTAGCAGTCATGCCAAATACCAAACCTGTAAACGACACAAGATCTGTCACAGAGCACATTCTATCCTTAGCGAAGAAAGAAGGTATTATTAATTTATATGCCATTGCAGCTATCACAAAAAAACTTCAAGGTGAAAGTTTGTCGGAAATGTCTGATCTGAAGGATGCTGGAGCAATAGCGTTTTCAGATGATGGGCGTCCGGTTATGAATAATGAGCTTATGCGTAGAGCTTTTGAATACAGCAAAATGTTTAATCTCCCTTTGATTCAGCATAGTGAGGTTTTAGACCTCACTGAAGGCGGTTGTATGAATGAGGGAATGGTATCAACAGAACTTGGGTTAAAAGGTATGCCTTCAGAAGCTGAGGACATAATGGTATACCGAGATATTGCCTTACTTGAAAAAACTGGGGGACGACTTCATGTTGCCCATATAAGTAGTAAAAATTCAGTTGAGCTAGTACGACAAGCAAAAGCCAAAGGATTATCTGTAACATGCGAAGTTGCACCTCATCATTTCACTTTGACTGATGAAGCCGTACGTGGATATGATACAAACACAAAAATGAGTCCTCCACTTCGCACAATCATAGATGTTGAAGCTATTAAAGAAGGCCTCAGCGATGGAACAATTGATATCATAGCAACAGACCATGCACCCCACGATATTGTGGATAAACAGGTTGAGTACCAGAATGCGTGCTTTGGTATAGTTGGATTAGAAACTGCCCTCCCTCTTTCTTTAAAACTAGTAGAAGAAAATGTTTTATCTATTTCTGATGTCATAAAAAAGCTGACTTCTGTCCCTGCTGAAATATTTAATTTGAATGGTGGGAGCCTTTCGCAAGGAAACGATGCAGATATTCTAATTTTTAACCCAAATCATGGATACTCAATAGATATTTCAAAATTTCACTCCAAAAGCAAAAATAGTCCTTTTGACGGATGGAAGGTTAAGGGAAAGGTCATACACACTATAGTAAGAGGAAAAACTGTGTATTCAGGAACTGAGAATTAGTATTCCATTTTAAAAGCCTTGAAAGTAATATTATGAAAGCTGTTTTAGCCTTAGCTGATGGAAGAGTATTTGAAGGGACAGCCTTTGGTTCAGAAGGTGAGATTAGTGGAGAAGTAGTATTTAACACTAGTATGACGGGTTATCAAGAGGTTCTTACAGATCCATCATATTATGGGCAGATGGTAGTTATGACCTATCCACTTATTGGTAACTATGGTGTTAATAACGAAGACTTTGAATCAGACCGACCTCATCTCTCAGCATTCATTATAAAAGAATTAAGCTCTATTCCTAGTAGTTGGCGATCCAAAAACACATTGCACGGTTTTCTTAGTAAACATGGCATCATTGGACTACAAGGAATTGACACAAGGGCCTTAACTCGTCACATTAGAAATATCGGAGCACAACAAGCAATTATTTCAACTAAATCATACGATCATCGATCATTAGTTTCCAAAGCAAAATGCTTGCCTTCTTTGAAAGGACAAGATTTAGTAAAAGAAGTAACTTGCAAAACACCCTATGAATGGACTGAGGGGGAGTGGGTATCGACAAATGGGGAAACCTTCTTCAAAAAAACGTTAAAACATAAATATTTTGTTATTGCTTACGATTTTGGAATAAAAAGAAATATTTTAAGAAAGCTTGCTCAAGAAAAATGCCTAGTGAAGGTAGTGCCTGCATCAATGCCAGCTAAAGATGTTCTAGAAATGAAACCAGATGGTGTTTTTTTATCAAACGGCCCCGGAGATCCAGCAGCAGTAAGATATGCCTTCGAAAATGTGAAATACTTAATCGGGAAAGTCCCAATATTTGGAATATGTTTAGGACATCAAATACTTAGCCTTGCATTGGGAGCCAACAGTTATAAATTAAAATTTGGTCATCATGGTGGAAATCAACCCATTTTAAATTTAAAAGAAAAAAAAGTGGAAATAACTTCTCAAAATCATGGGTTTGCTATAGATGCAGACTCTCTAGAAAATGATTGCACAATTACTTCCACTAACCTAAATGACAATACAGTTGAAGGAATTCGACATAAGACTCTCCCAATTATATCTGTTCAGTACCATCCGGAAGCATCTCCAGGCCCGCAAGATTCATCATATCTGTTTAAAGAGTTTACCAATCTGTTGGATTTGTATAAATGATAAAAGATAGCCTTGATTATTTAATCAAAATTGCCATAGACCACCCGTATTCAAATGATCTATTGCTAGCTCGCAAAGAATATCAAAAGTATACCGGTGAAATTTTTGAAGATGATAAATCTTATGAAGATAGAATGGCCTTATTTCTCGAGTGGTATATTTTTGAACGTATTGAACCTTCTAAAGAAAAAACGGTTCTTGAAGCGATAATTAGCAATAGCAAAGAACTACCATCCAACATATTAGTAAATATTAAACAATTTATTAATAATATCCATGGTCTTTTTATCGTTAAAAAAATAAAGGCTGATTCGGTACGAGTAATAAATTTATTTAACGACAAAAAATATGACGTTTATGAACCATCCAGCAAACTATACTTTAGTAAAGATAATGTTTTTGAGGGAAGGCTTCTTCCCCACGAAGAATCTTACTTTTTTACAGGTAATTTTTGTTTTCATCCAAATGGGACTAAAAAGTATATTAAAAGTGAGATAAAAAAAATTATCTCTGCTCAGAAATCAAATGAAAAAGAATTGGCTTCAAAAAAAACAACGATGAATAAGGAGTTTAAAGTTTTAAATAATACAACCGGCTCTATAAAAAAATTACAAGAAAGGCTTATAACATTAAACAATGAAAAAGAAATAACCAAAATTCAAAAAAAAATAGCCGGGCTTGAACCCATAAAGTCAATACAAGAAGAAAAGTGCCGCCTGCTTGAAAAAGATATTGTGATATTCACTCACACTAAAATACATAGACAAGCCAAATTAGATAAAACTTTACTAATGCAAAAACTTGCTTATATGCGATTACTTTTTGAACGTTCTCGTAATATAGAACTTAAGAATATTTATAAAAATTAATGCCTAAAAGGTCTGACATAAAAAGAATTTTACTAATTGGGGCAGGTCCTATTGTTATAGGACAAGCTTGTGAATTTGATTATTCTGGAACTCAAGCATGCAAAGCTTTAAAGGAAGAAGGCTACGAGGTTATATTGGTAAATAGCAACCCAGCTACCATTATGACCGATCCAGAATTTGCAGATAAAACCTATGTAGAACCAGTAACCCCAGAAATTGTTGAGATGATAATAAAAAAGGATCGTCCTGACGCCCTGTTACCAACAATGGGAGGACAGACTGCACTGAATACTGCCTTAGCTCTTGCTGATAAAGGCATTCTTTCATTTTATAATGTTAAACTAATTGGAGCCGATATTAATTCCATTCGAAAAGCTGAAAACCGTCAGCTTTTTAAAGAGGCAATGAAAAACATAGAGTTAGAAGTTCCTCCCAGTGGTCATGCCCAAACTCTTGATCAAGCGCGTAAAATTATCAATAATACTGGTTTCCCCGCTATCATCCGTCCGTATTTTACTCTAGGAGGTAGCGGTGGAAGCATAGCATATGACCACGATGAATTCGATTCTCTAGTAAAAACGGCACTTCACATAAGCCCCACTAGTGAAGTTCTTATAGAAAAGTCTCTCATAGGGTGGAAAGAATATGAACTCGAGGTGATGCGCGATCATAAAGATAATGTTGTCATAGTGTGTTCGATTGAAAATCTTGACCCAATGGGAATACATACTGGTGATAGTATTACAGTTGCTCCAGTACAAACATTAACTGACAAAGAATATCAACTAATGCGGAACGCAGCAATCGACATAATTCGAGAGATTGGTGTCGAAACTGGTGGCTCTAATATTCAATTTGCTCTCGATCCTATAAATGGAGATATGATAGTAATTGAGATGAATCCACGGGTATCAAGAAGTTCAGCCTTGGCTTCAAAAGCAACCGGATTTCCAATAGCCAAAATTGCAGCGAAACTTGCCGTTGGATATACTTTAAATGAAATTAAAAATGATATTACTCGTGTAACCCCTGTCTCATTTGAACCAACAATAGATTATTGCGTTGTAAAAATTCCACGATTTAGTTTTGAAAAATTCTTTACAACCGATCCTATTCTTTCAACACAAATGAAATCGGTAGGAGAAGTAATGGCAATAGGACGTACCTTTAAAGAATCCCTAAATAAAGCACTACGTTCATTAGAAATTGATGTTTTTGGATTAAGTAAAAATATCAAGGGTGTATCTAAAAATTCTTCATTAAATCAAAAAAATATTCGAAATAAATTAAGTAATCTATTAAAAAAACCTATTTGGGATCGGTTGTGGTACGTAGCAGAAGCTATGAGAAACGGGTTTTCTGTTAAAGAAATACATAAAAGTACTTTTATTGACCCATGGTTCCTTCAAAATATTCAAGATCTTCTCAATATTGAAAGTGAACTTATTTCAGTGAGGCATATTAATGATATTCCTGAAAGTCTCCTTAACCAAGCTAAAGAAAACGGTTACTCAGATATTTTTATTGCGAAAATTCTAAAATGTAACCCAATGGATGTTACTTTAAAAAGAAATTTAGCCAAAATTAAACCTGTCTATAAAAGAGTGGATACCTGTGGAGCTGAGTTTGAAGCTCACACACCTTATCTATATTCGACTTATGAGAAAGAGTGTGAGGCTGAACCCACAAACAAAAAGAAAATAATGATACTTGGAGGAGGTCCTAACCGTATCGGTCAAGGAATTGAATTTGACTATTGCTGTGTTCATGCATCTTTTGCACTGAAAGAAGCAGGTTACGAAACAATTATGGTTAACTGCAATCCAGAAACCGTAAGCACTGATTATGATACTTCTGACCGACTCTATTTTGAACCACTAACTTTTGAGGATGTTTCAAATATTGTAGAAGTCGAAAAACCAGATGGTGTGATTGTTCAGTTTGGAGGACAAACTCCCTTAAAACTTGCTGTGCCACTGATGAATGCTGGAGTTCCAATCATTGGAACGAGTCCAGAAAATATTGACCGCGCAGAAAACAGAAAACTTTTCTCCCAAGTTATGACTAAGCTTAATTTAAAACAACCTGCTAATGGTACTGCAACTACATGTAAAGAGGCTCAGCTCATTGCTGATGAAATTGGTTATCCTGTTGTTGTTCGTCCTTCCTACGTTTTGGGTGGGCGCGCAATGGAAATTGTATATGACCAAGAGAGCCTTGAATATTATATGGAACATGCTGTTGAAGCGTCACCTGAACATCCGGTCTTAATAGATGATTTTCTTAAAAATGCAATAGAAATTGATGTAGATGCTATTTCTGACGGGAAATCAGTTACTATTGGCGGTGTTATGGAACACATTGAGGAAGCAGGTATTCATTCTGGGGACAGCGCCTGCTCTCTACCAACCTTTTCTATAAAATCTAAAGTAATAGAATCTATAAAAGATCAAACACGTAAGCTTGCTTTAGAGCTAAATGTTATAGGATTGATAAATATCCAATTTGCAGTTAAAGATGAAGAGATATTTATTTTGGAGGTCAACCCTAGGGCATCTAGGACGATACCATTTGTTAGTAAAACTACAGGAATTCCACTTGCTAAAATGGCTTCTCTTGTCATGGTTGGTAAAACATTAAGTCAGCTTGGATTAACTCAGGAAGTAAGTGTGTCCCATATTGCTATCAAGGAATCTGTTTTCCCATTCAACAAATTCGATAACGTGGATACGCTTTTAGGGCCAGAAATGAAGTCTACAGGTGAAGTAATGGGAATTGATAATTCTTTTGGAATGGCATTTGCTAAAGCACAACTAGCAACAGGCATTAAACTTTTAGACAAAGGATCTGTGTTTATTAGTGTTAAGGATTCAGATAAACTTAAATCTCTTGAGATAGCTAGAGACTTTTCTAAATATGGCTATAAGATTTTTGCAACTAAAGGAACAGCTCAATTTCTAACCCAAAACAACTTAAATGTTTTTACTATTAACAAGGTTAAGGAAGGATCACCACATATCGTTGAAAAAATAGAAAATGGAGATATTCAATTTGTTATCAATACAACATTTGGAGAACAATCAATAAAGGATTCATTTTCTTTGAGGCGGGCTTCTATCAATACAAATACGCCATATTATACTACCATTGCAGGGTCGCTTGCTCTTCTTAAAGCGTTGGAAGCCTTGAGGGAAAATAACATGGCCGTCACACCTCTACAGGATTGGAATACAACTCAGTTAGTATGATAAGGACGAAAGCCCCATAAAAGACCCCCAAGTTATATCTTTATGATGTAACTGATTATCTATTTTTTCTTTTTTTGATTCTTTAATTTTAGGTACAACTAAGTCACCTGGGATAAAATCTATACCGGTAACAATTTGGGCTTTCGAAAATCGGCCTTGAACCTCACGAATCTTTAGTATGCCTTTCCGATTGTAATTATCACCTAAATCCACTTTGTCAACCGGATCATTGAATGAAGACTCTACAGAAAATACTGTAAATAAATCCTGCACTTTAACTCCATTTATTTTTCCTAAATTAATAATAGCGCTATTATTTTTATAATCAACTGCTATTAAATCCCCCTCAAGTGGAAGACTATTCAATATTTTATAAATAAAAGTTGTAACTTGGCTATTTAGCAGCCATAAAGCTATACCGCTTGAATGAGATTTAAATTTATTCGATTTATAGTCACTATTCGGCAAGTTTAAATCAAAGGTCTTTCTTCCAGTATTTGAATTTTGGGTAAATATCTTTTTTGCTAGCAATCTACCTGTATGTAAGTTCACTATCTCTACATTAGCCTGAATATAAGCACTTTCTCTATGAAATTTAGCTTGTTTAGTTGTGTGACCTTCCTGAAGGGGGTTAGTATCAGATTCAAATAATAAAATAGCCCCACTAATTTTATATTGGCTCAATGGCTTACTTTTGGATGGAGTAAGATTTATGAGTTTTTGCCGAGTATTATTTATATTTTCTTCTTCTCCATCTACTTCATTTGAAACCTGTATTTTTTTATCATCAGCATCATCTAGTGATTTTAATTGCACTATTTGATATTTACCCAAAACAGCAAGGCTGTTTTTCAACATATCGGTAAAAATCATGCCTGGTTTAAAAGGCTTCTCCCATTTAACAGGTTCGGAAAATGTTTCAAGGGACAATTTTTTTATATATCTTGCATCTGCATTATTCTCTGAGATTAAAATTAAAGTAATTGCAATAAATGGAATTACATAAGCCTTAATAAATATATTTTTAAATAAAATATTCATAACTTTACCTATCGACACTTTCTAATAAAAACTTCAAATTAAATTTATTTATATATGAAAATTATCATGATTTACCATCAGTTTTAGCTTCAACACATCCCCTATCATCTTGACCTGAGACCTATAGGAAAGTACAATCATTCGCTATGAAAAAGCCATTTTTTTTCCTTATTGCTACCTTATTTTTAATCCCAAGTTATCAAGTGGAGGCTAATTTAGCTCCAGATGGGATGGTTCTCGTTAAAAAGGGCTGTTTTATGATGGGGACCAACAAACTTCATGATTATTTGGCTTTTGATCCAAATACACGAGAACGTCCTAATGATCGAGAGCGACCTGTTCATAAGGTTTGTCTTGATTCTTTTTTTTTGGATATTTATGAGACAACTCAAGAAAAATGGGAGAAAATGAAACTACAAAATAATTCTGTATACAAAGCACCAAATATTGCTGTTAATCAAATCAAATGGGAAGATGCAAATGATTACTGTAAAAAAACTGGGAATCGACTTCCTACTGAAGCAGAATGGGAATATGCAGCTAGAGCGGGAACTGCTACTGAGTATCCCTGGGGAGAAAAAATAAATAGAGATTATTTATGGTATGGAGGAAATTCTGGCCATACTCACCATCCGGTAGGTACTAGAAAACCAAATCCATGGGGACTATACGACATGTTGGGGGGTGTTTGGGAGTGGGTCAGTGACTGGTATGGGGAGTTCTACTACAAGACAAGCCCAAAACAAAACCCAAAAGGCCCTAAAAATATTATAAGCTGGCACGTTATTAGAGGGGGCTCTTGGGTGGATGACAAACAATTTGTTCGAACTACTATCCGGTACCCAGGATTAGCTGATAATACATATGATTTTTGGGTTGGGTTTCGCTGCGCTAGAGATATAAAGTAAAAAGTTGCATAGATCAAAACTCACTCCTAAATGCCTTTAATTTTTGATACTCGAAAAGCTAATCGATTATATAAAAAATTGAGCTTAAGTGTACCAATTACTAAAACAGAATTAATCTATACTAATCACTTTGAGTTACTAATAGCAGTAATGCTTACTGCTCAAACAACTGATAAAATAGTAAATCAAATAACACCATCCCTTTTTAAAAAATACCCAACCCCAGAAAGCTTGATTCTTTGTGGTGAAACTAGATTAAAAAATTTAATAAAAAAAATTGGATTAGCACCTACTAAATCAAAAAATATTATTAGAACATGCCATTTGTTATTAAAAAACTATCAAGGAAAAATCCCAAACACTAGGGAGGAACTAGAAAAACTTCCAGGTGTTGGTAGAAAAACAGCTAACGTTGTTTTAAATGAGGCATTTGATATTCCCACGATAGCTGTTGACACGCATGTTTTTAGAGTTGCTAATCGCACGGGATTAGCCAAAGGAAAAAATGTCCTTGAAACAGAAAAAAAATTACTCGAAATAACTCCAAATAAATGGAAAAAAGATGCCCATCACTACCTAATCCTTCATGGTCGATATGTATGCAAAGCAAAAAATTTTCATTGTTCGGATTGTTCAATTACGGAAGAATGTCAGTTTCAGGATAAAGTTATATAAATGGCTAGACAAAACAAAAATGATTACTTAGAATTTTTAAATCGATTGAGCACAGTACTGAGCGATGACGCAATAATTTCTACACTTGGTTATATACAATACTTTAAAAAAAAATATCCATTTCAAAAAATAATAATAGGAGATCAGAATCCCAAACGAGCACTAATTTCTGCAGGAATTCATGGTGATGAACAAGCTGGCGTAGAAACAATATATTCTTTTTTTGAAAGTGAAAGATACAAAGCACATTTAGATCAGTGGGAAATTACTATTCTCCCATGTGTAAACCCATATGGGTTTGAAAACAACACACGTGAAAATTATGATAATAAAGATTTAAATCGTTTCTTTAAGCATCAGGTTCCACCACTTGAAGTGCAGTTAGCAAAATCAAGTATTAAGTTTTCGTATTTTGATATATCAATAGAATTACATGAGGATAAAGATAGTTATGGTTATTATTTATTTCAGAAATCAAATCAACCCAATGGCCTTAACGTTGGGTTTAAAGTTATTGAAGCAGTAAAGGGGGTTATGCCGATTAACCTAGATGATACAATTGAGAGTCTGCCTTCGGAAAACGGGGTAATTCATAAAATAAAAGAATTAGAAGAAATGGAGTGGTGGCCTATGGCTTGCTATTCCCTAGCCATGAAAACAGGCCACTGCTTAACACTTGAAACTCCAAGTAAGCTTCCTATCTCTGTTCGGGTAAAAGCACACCTTGAAGCCTTAGACCATGCCCTAGCCTATTGTTCAAAGAAAACTGAGTAACTAAAAGTTAAAAATAAAAAACAATGAAAAGGCTAAGCTGAAATTAACTCGGTCTAAGAGAAGAAATGATGGGGACTACTAAGGGGTCACCAACCGGAATAGAATTGATATCTTTTCCTGGGTTATAACTCGCAAGCAACCAAAATGGGATCGTATATATTTCGTTGCATATATGCCATGCAGTTTCACCCTTAAGCATGTTTCTAACCAAAAGTTTATCAATCTGATAATTATTAAAAAAGTCTTCCTGAATGCCTTTATGGTATTCCTGCCTTTTTTCTTCAAAAATACCCGGCTTTATATTGTTAAATGGTACTTTTATTTTAGAATGGACATTTAGTCTTGATCGTTTATTCATTCTGTTTAGTTTTAAAAGTGTTTTTACACTTAGCTGGCTCCAATCCGCGTAGTGACTTAAGGTTTCATCAAAGTCAACAACAATAATCCCAATTTGTGATGAGCTTAGAGATTTCTTTTTATTAACAAAAGAAACTGGAAGAAATGCTGGCCTATCCTTATTAGCTTCATCAACAGACTTAAGATGGGCAAGTTTAATCTTAAAATTTTGGCTAATTGATTTAGATGAATTTTTCGATTTTTGATTAAGTCTATTATTTTTTAATCTATTATTACTTGAATTAGAAGTGGTTATACTTATATTATCATTCGATAAATTTACCCTAGAAGGGACTCTTAATAACCAACCAGGAATAATTTGATCTGGATATTTAATTTGATTTAGCTTTATTAGTAGACTTACACTCGTATCAAAACGATTAGCAATTTTTGTTAGATTATCATTACGACGCACTCTGTAATTAGTTGTTACAATACTATCTAATTTTTTATATCGTTTTGTCTTACGAGCAGGAGAATAAAAAGGTTTCGCTTTACTAGGTAAACGCAGAACCTGTCCGATATATATTTTATTCCTATGGTTCAGAGAGTTGTAGGAATAAAGCTTGTCAACCGATGTCCTAAATCTGGTAGCAACTCCCGATAATGTATCTCCTCTACGAACGGTATACCACTTTGAACGAATCTGCCTTTTGTGGCGCTCTCTTCCTGGAATAATTTGATAAAAATCTTTTGTTTGAGGTATTTTATTTTGAGGTGCTTGAAAAGTAAAGTTGCGCGGAATTCGTTTCTGACCAGATATAACAGGACGCCTTAGTGCTGGGTTGTATTTGGATATTTCATCACGTGTCATATCAAAACGTGTCATAACACTACTAATGTCGACAAAATCTTTAAATATAATAGAAGATAAATTTAAAGGCTTTTCAAAAATAACATTTGGAAAGTATTTCTCCTGATTTTGAACTACATGTAGTGCAGCTAAAAACTCCGCGTAGAAATTTTTTGAGGCAAAACCAAAAGTACGGCTTCTATACCCTTTAATCACGTCGACAATACTGGTGCCATGTCTTTTTTTTGCATTCTTCATTCCTTGTGTACCATGGTTATAAGCTGTGATGGCAAGTGGCCAACTTTGTAATGCTTCAAAGTTTAATTTTAAAAGTTTTGCCGCGGCAACTGTAGATAAAATAGGATCTCGCCTCTCATCTACATCATAACCAACTTGCATAAATAAACGCCCTGTTCCACGGGTAAATTGCCAAATTCCAGCTGCTCCAGCGCTTGAGTAAGCATTAACCTGAAAAGAAGACTCAACATGCGGAAGAATCGCGAGTTCGAAAGGTAATTTTGCTTCATTAAAAATTTTATGAATTTTGTCTTTATATAAGCCAGAAATTTTAAGACCATTCCTGAATCGATCTTTTTGACCTATTTGAACCCTAAGGTTACGCGAGGCCTTTCTAAAATTCGACTTCACTAAGTGATAAACTCTTTTAGCATCTTTACTTAATGAAAGAGGGTTTTTAGATCTGGATATTTTTAGTAATAAGTTTCTATACTTTCGTTTTACTCGCCCTAACCTACGCTCCCTTGCTCTTCTTGATAATTTTGAACCGTTTTTTATGTAAACAACTTCATAAATTATTCCAAGGTTATTTGTATCATGTACTACATAATGGTCCGTAGTGTACTCACTGTAGATTTTCTTCCAAAATTCTACTCTCGGCTCAAGACCTACCGGAGTGGAAAAGTGGTAACGCTGTAATGTGTGAACATCTCTATTAAGGCTAGCGTGAGCATAGCTATGAGAAAACAGTGTTAATGAAGAAAATAAAAAAACTATTATTTTTAATTTAACTAGCAAATCTCACCTTTCGACAATAACAATTGTTATTCATTTAATAGTAGTAGACCCAAGTAATGAAAGAAGGCACAAGTCACAAAAAAAGGAATTTTAGCGTAACTACTTTAATTTTAAGACGTTATCAGAGTCAAGTCGCCCAGTCAAGAAAATACATAAAATATAAAATCACTTTTTATATCTTAAGAGGTAAAGTTTTTTCAAAAAAGTTATAACACATTTGACTTATATGTCTTTTGTCGAATATTCTCCGTTTAGCTTATAGACAAATGATAATAACTCGGCTACTACTTGGTATAACTCTGCGGGAATTTCTTTATTTAAATCAACTTGCGAAAGAAGGTGAACCAAGTCTGGATCTTCCTTGATAGGAATATTATTTTCTTTTGCAAGTGCAATAATTTTTTCAGCAATTTCCCCTCTGCCCTTAGCGGTAACCATGGGCGCTTTATTAGTTTGGCTATCGTACCTGAGTGATACAGCAGACCTCATTGAATTATTGTCTTTTCCAATCATGTTGTCAAATCTACCAATCTTTTTTTATCAGCAACCAAAAGCTGATTTAGTTTATCACCTAAATTATCCTCAATTTTAGAAACGACACGACATGATACGTTAGCACTGAATCCCAAAGATTCTAATTTTGAGCAAAGATCTTTGAGGTTACAGCTAATAAATTTAGATATATCCGGGTTTTCAACATCAATTTTGATTGAAATTGATTCTTTTTTCATTTTGACATCAACACGAAGACTCCCTAGCGCAGACATATCTAAAAAGAATACAAGGAGAACACCATTATTGTCTTTACTATTAGTGTAGCCCTCATCATCAATGCCCCTCAAATAAAGGTTAATAGTTTTTCCAATTATAAAAGGATCAGGAATCTGTAATACAATGGGTTGTCCTTCATGGCGAGCAAACTGATTAGTAAGTTGATTTAATTCAATATTATCTACTGCCCGGCGAACAATATTAATTACCTTCATTAACTGGTGTCTCTGGTTTGGCACAATATGTTGTTCATCAAGCCTGGCTTCTAATTTATTAACTATCTTTAATAGTTGCCCCTTTAGATCAGTATTTATATTTTTTAGCACACCGGCGTTTTTTTCAACTTGGAGAAAATTTTTTACTTTAGCCTCGTAATTTATTCCTGACAAATGTATTTGTTCTTTAAGTTGTGCATGATCTGGAACTGGATGGTTATTGGCTAATTGTTTAAAATTATATAAATCAATTGTTTTGGAAAGTTGTTTAATTAAATTGCTCTCAATGCCTAGGTTTTTAAAAGAATCAGAGGAATTAAACAGAAAGTTTAATTTTTGAATCATCTCGCTAAAAGCTTGTTTAAAGGGTAACAAGGCTTTAACATTAATAAAATTAATTGGCTGAGAAGGTTTTTTAGGTTGGGCGACAAGCCGATATCCATCATCATAGGGAGTGAATACAAAGCTAGCAATTTCCCCCACTTTTGGTACTGCAGAAGGGAAATGGGCATTTATCAGCTTATCCATAATTTTGATAACCGCAGTATTTTTTTTAGAATCATCGATTATCGTAGCTTTTATCTCTTGCTTTGGCAGAAGATTCATACTCTCAATTTGACTGAGCGAAACTTTATTTAAAATAACATCTTTGGGAATAAAAATATTTGCCGGAAGTTTACTATCAAATTTATTGGAATTTTTAATAGACTCTGGGTTGGCTCCTTGCGCAACAACAGGTTTAGATAGTTTTTTACTAGACAAGTAAGTTTTATCCTCAAAAATGGATGGCGTTGAAATTGGAGAAGACGATAGCATTTTAAACTCTAAAGCTGAGCCTGTGGAAGTCTTCTTTACTTGAGCAGAAAATGAATGCCCAGGTTTTAAAGCATGCTGAGTTTCAACTATTATTCGCTTATTAGATATTTTTAGAATAGCTCTATTTTTCTCTGGCAATGACTCTAAAACAGTTGCCTTAAATAGTATCCCTGGCCTAAGAAATTTTTCTAAGTTATGCCGAAAATCGGACACTCCATCTACTGAGATCAGTTTTAATAAATTTTCCGGCAAACTATTAGGAACCAACTCAACCTCCATTCGATAAATAAAAAGGACTTGAGGTATGAAAAATAAAGCATCTTATAGGGTGCGAATTTTTTTTAAACGGTAAGGTTAATTTTCTGTCCCTGATGAGAAATATTATTAAAAATATTTTCTTGAATAGAAAATGAGTGGGGTGTCTCAAAGTCATTAGTTTGCTCTGGTTTCTTTCTAATCCTTATCTCGCGTCTTCGTTTGCCTTCAGATTCGGTTTGGTTTGAGTTTTCTAATTTCTCAGGTTCCTGAACTTCAACTTGTTTTAATTCATTGGCAACAATTTGATCATCTTGAATTTGTTGAGCAGTAGTTGAAGGAAGATGCTGAACTGTATGTTGTAATTTTTCCGCAACGGTTCCCATTTGAAGGATTTGCTGCGTATTTATAGTTCCTGTTGTTGGCATGGCAGAATGATTAATGGTTGAAAATTAACCATTTAAATATAGCTCAACAACATCCATTGTCAAGGGCCCAAATCATCAATTAAATACCTTATTACCTTTACGGCAAAAGAAAAAAGCTACTTAATAATAAATTCTGAGAAAAAAACATCTTTAACAACACCCGTACCAACTGGTAAAAGTTCGTTAACCTTGGTCATAATTCTTTTTTTAACACGTTCCTTAGTAGATTTTGTTTTTGTGGTGAGGTTTATATAGTTTTCATTAAGTAGGATGTTAAAAATTCTTTTTCGAATACTAGGAAGATTTTTAGAAATTTCAGTGCCCAATGCCCCATTGCTCATGCTAAAACTTGGGGTGGCTAGAAGAAAATGACCCGAATTTTCTTTATTTTTTAATTTGATTGGAAAAAAAAACGACTTAAGAGGATACATGTGTACTCTTTCAAAATTTGGCTGAAGTGATTCACTAACAGGTTCATTCGCCGCTATATCTTCTGTACCGGAATCACCCCCATCCTCTTCTACAATATCGACTTTAGCATCGTCACCAGAGAGAAAAAAATATGCTGCTCCACCAACAAGCAAAAGAAGAACCAAAGCCCCTCCTCCTACCATCATCATCAATTTTTTATCCGATTTGATCCTAGCAATTAGACCGGTATCTTCACCGTCCGTTTTCGTTTTGTCATTTTCCGCAGTTGCTTGATCTTCTTCAGCCATATTTTTTAACCCTTAAACTAAACTTTATTCTTAGAAAAGCTCTTTAAATCTAGATACAACTTATGAACTTGGTGCTTTAATTGTTCTCTACCAGTTGTGTTATACAAAACATAATCGGCATAATTCAATTTTTGCGCTAGTGGCATTTGTATTTTAAGACGTTTTTCAACCGAAGTTGAGGATTCTCCGTCACGGCAAATCACCCGTTCAATTTGAAGTTCTTGAGTACTCTGAACAACTATAACTTTATCTACATTTTTATAATTATTTGATTCAATCAGTAAGGCAGAATCAATAATGACAACCGCTGTAGGATCATTCTTTTGATGTTCAAAATATATTTTTTTTTCTTCTGCGATTACACGGTGATGCAAAATAGCCTCTAAGGTTTTTCTTTTGCTATTACAATGAAAAATCTCAGCTGCCAATTTTGATCTATCCAAAGTATTATCAGAACGCAAATACTCAACGCCAAACTGATTAACTATTTCTTCCCAGGCAGGCTCATAAGGAGCAACAAGTCGTCTACAAATTAAATCAGCATGAATCACCTGTGCCCCTAACTCGTCAAAGTAAGATGCAGCAAGAGACTTACCTGACCCTATACTTCCTGTCAACCCAACTAAAATAGACATAAAAACTCCTTATCATTCGAAGCGTTCTATAAAGTTCTCATATAAGGAAATCAAACCTTGAGTAATCGGGCCAGGTTTTCCGTCACCAATTATTTTTTCATCCAAGCGAGTAACTGGCATAAGGTGTTTTACAGAACCTGTTAAAAATATTTCATCTACATTGTCTAATATTTCAACTGGCCAGCAACCTTCTTCGATTCTAAGTCCGCTTTCGTGACCTAATCGAATAACCACCTTTCTTGTAATTCCGGCTAATATTCCACAATCAAGGGAAGGTGTAAAAAGACCCCCGTCTCGCACAAAAAAGAAATTACTTGTTGTACTTTCAGTTAGATGGCCAAGAGAATTCAACATCAGTGCATCATGAGCACCAAGTCTCCCTGACTCTATTTTAGCAAGTACATTATTTAGATAATTACCCGTTTTAATACCAGGGTTAAGGGCATTTTTAGAGTTTCTTTGAACGCTTACAATGGCTAGATGAATACCATTTTCATATAATTCAGGGGGATATATATGAGCTGGTGTAACATAAATAAGAACGAGTGGCGAGTGACATGTTAATGGGTCAATATTAACATCACCTAGCCCACGTGTAACTACAATGCGAATATAGGATTCTGAATTTTCTGCATCAGCAAGAGTCAAATTGATCTGCTCCTTAAACCAAGAGGTACTATACGGAATAGTAAGCGCAATTCCCTTCGCAGATTGATGCAATCGGTTTAAATGTTCATCAAGAAAACATGGGCGATTTTTTCTAGTATTAATAACTTCATAAATACTATCTCCAAACAAAAAACCATGATCAAAGACTGAAACACTAGCATCTTCTTTTATTAACCCGTTAATATTAATGCGTGTATTCATAAAAACTAATCACTAAAAGATAAAATTTATTGATTTGAAAAAGATTCTATAAGGTCATTTAATTTACTCTTATCTTCTTTTGTATAATTTTCCATAACACCTTCTTTTGGACTTTTATTCTCCCTATTCTGTATCGTATCCAATAATTCATCCTTTTTATTTTTTATTTGCTCAGTAATTTCATCAAGGTCACCCATTTTTTTTATTTGTTTTTGAATTTCATTAACTGTTATATCTGGAGAAAGGTCTATAAATTTATTTCCATAGGACTCTTGACCAACTAAAGAAATAATTTTCTCTATATAAGGAGTAATAATAGAACCTTGAGTAACCTTTTCATAACCACCACGAAACAAACTTAGAGGGAACATTATGATAGCTATAATGACAAGCCCCTTAAGTGAACCAAGCAATCCACCTACGATTCGATCGGGAAAAGACATAACAATATTTCCATCCACACCTTTCCTAATTAGTCTTCCAATTAAATCAAAAACAATTTTAACTATGAAAAAAATAAACAGTGCTACTAAAATTTTAATAACAATAAAAGCGACTGTGAATTCGGATAAGCGGGACATGATTTCTTGAGAAATCATCGACTGAAGATTGATTGAAAACTCTTCGTGATAGTCTACAGCTAAAACATAACCAACAAAATACCCAAGAAAAGAAAACACTTCCCTAACCATTCCTTTATAGAAAGAAAATAAAAAACAAATACCGACAACAAATATGATGATAAAATCAAAAATACTCATATTGAATACACCTTCATAATCATTTCTGTATCAGGCTATCGACCAAGACCACCTTACATATTTTTAATGATATAATTTTCGTAAATATTGCTAAATGTTGGTGTGAACATATCGGGGTTATTTAGCATTAATCCCTTTATTTCAAACAAACCAAAATATCTGCCCTCAGAAATCTCAGTTTTGTTAATACAAATTTTTTTATCGGTAATACATTTATAAACCCGAATATGCTCCCAAAATGTTTTAATTTGTGCTGGAATAGACATAACTTCAATTAACTTGACATCTGAAATATTTAATTCTTCATCAACCTCTCGTTTAGCACATTTATGGTAATTTTCTCCTGATTCAACATGCCCTGCAGCAGAAGAATCCCAAAGTCCAGGACTTTCATCCTTTGTCATAGCTCTCCTTTGCAGAAACAAACTCCCAAAAGTGTTAAAAACCAATACATGACTTGATCTATGCATTAAACCTTTAGAGTGGACTTGAGCACGGGTAGCTATGCCAATAATTAGGTCGTCTGCATCAACAACATCAAATATTTCATCACTTTGGTTTATACTCACTTGATCAGATTTTGGCATAAGGCCTTAAAACTAAGATTTTTGATATTCACGTAGATAAGAAAGCCTGGGTGGGATTTCACCTTTTTCACAATAGTTATGTTTTGCAAGGAGCTTAAGGTCATCAATAACTCTTTTATCTCCCTCAAAAATTATTGTTTGATAGCCTTTATCAGCAATTATTCCTCCTACTTGCAAAAGACTCATAACCGACTTAGCATTAAATTTTTCTCCATCCACTATCACAGACAATTCTAAGTCTTTAAATTGCCTTCCAATAATAGATATCAGTGTAGAGGGGCGAGCATGAAAACCCAAAGGTTTTGGGACAGGCAATTCTACCTTAACTATTTTAGTAAAATGTTTTAATATTTCATCTGCCAATATATTTCCTTCATTGATGAAATACTGACTATAATAAAAACCAAAATTAATGATTTTATCCAAAAGAACATCTTTGTTAACTATCATAGAAATTCTAGTTCTATTTTCACCAGGCCGAATCTCATCTTCATGCCGCTCATAAAAGTGAGCTAACCACAAAGAGATCTCAAGCAGATGCAAAGGCATAGACACATAACCGCGTAACACTTTCAGGTCTTGGTATGCAACTTCAATTCTTGTGTTTTTAATATGTGTGTCAAAATCAGACTGAATGTTATGAATTAAGTTTTTATGCATACGAGCTCGTTTTTCATTATATTTCTTTAACACGGCCAACTTCAATTCATTCTTATTTTTTAATTGAGAGATCTTAGAATCATTCATTAATCTCGAAATGTGCTTAATTTTTTCACATATTTCGATCACGTGCTCGCCTTCATCCCTAACTTGATCCTCAGCAATGTTTCTAGGCAACCTCGTATTGGATTCAATCTCAGTAAACTCAATCTGATTATCAATATCAATAGTGATATTTAAGCCGTTTGCATCCGCTGTTGAACATAACTCTTTGAGTAAATCAAGGATAGAACTATTGAGAAATCCTAAAACAGCTAAAGAAGAATTTTTAAACTCATCTTGTTTTTGTTCTGATTCCCTCAAATTATAATAAGGGTATCGATCTAAAATGTGGCGAGTAAAAAAAGCCGCAATTGCCAAGTTCCTTATTGAGGCAAGACATTCAACAAAAAAACTCCATTTTTTATTTTCCCGCGCTCCATATTGGTCCATGAAGTTTTCTAAACACTCTGCTTCCTGAGTAAGATTCGAGTAAAATTTTCTGGAAATTTCTTTTTTTTCATCAGCTCTACGTTTAAACAAAAAGAAAACGTTCAAAAATTGCTCGCATGGAGACTTAGCCAAAATAAGAAAATCTTCCTCAGATATAATTTGAGTTAAGGATTTAGGTTCAACCATAATATCTATTAATACTATTATTCATAAAGGGATAAGTACTTATAGCAAGAGCTAAAAGAAAAAATTATCCTAAAGATGACTTGGAAATAATGGATACTGGAAGATATTTTTCCCAGATTTCCAAGTGAGAGGTTGGTCCAGTTGGAACGTTAAAAAAAGGCCAATAAAAATCTGGTTTTGATGGTATTTTGAGAAGTTTCATTCCTTTTTCCGAAGGTGTTAAGTCACCTTTTTTCAAATTACAGGATTTACAGGCTGCTACTGAATTGACCCAATCGGACTTCCCCCCACGTGATTTTGGTAGTACGTGATCTACTGTTAATGAATTATTGCTTATTCCGCAATATTGACAAGTAAAGTTATCACGACGTAAGATATTTTTCTTACTAAAAGAAATTCCTCTACGTTTTGATCTTTTTACAATATTAAGAACACGAATTACTGCTGGAAGTTTGAAAGATGCTGTGGGGGATCTTACTACATAACCATTGTTTTCAATGGACTCTGCACGCTCACTGAAAACCATTATGATTGCACGCTTCGCGCTACAAAACTGCAGTGGTTCATAAGAATAGTTTAAAACCAAGCTTTTTACGGAATCTAACATAATATTAAAAAAAAACCTGTAAAAATTTCAAATTAACCCTGACATTAGAATAATATTAACTATAAGAATTTTATCTTTAGGACACACCGACTGTCAACTTGCTTGATTTATCTAAGGAAACAACAATATTAAAATATATTACCCTTTCCAAGTAAAAACCTGGGATCAAAAACCTCTTTAATCGCCTTTAATTCATTCAAAGAATCATCCCCTACCATTTGTAAAAAATACTTTTTCTTCAGTTTGCCAATACCATGTTCCGCTGAAACTGTGCCATCCCATTCAAGAACTTGAGAAACAAGCCTTGCATATAATTCATGAGATTTTTCAACTTCACTCTCATTTGGTAATAAATTTATATGCAAATGATTATCACCTAAATGGCCAAATATAACATAATCGACATTTGCTTTTTCTAGCTCATATTTATAAAACCGCAACATATCAAAAAAATATTTATCTGGAACAGCCATATCAGTTCCAATTTTAGTTCTTCTAATGCGGCTATTTTCTTCATTTAACAATACTGGAATCGCGTGTCTAAAATTATGGAATCGCTTTATATCAGCATTAGTCTGAGCAAACCAAGAATCACTAAGAACACTAGTATTGCTTATATAATCGAACCATGCTTCCAATGCGGGTTCGTAATCCAATCTATTTGCAATATCATTCTCAAAAAAAAGAGCCGATTGTGCTTTAGAGGGGATATTTAAAAATTTTTTTCTCAAGCGACTTAATGAATTATTATCAAAGTATTCAAGCGAACAAGGGTCCAAAAAATTAATAGCTGATTTTTTAATTGAATCTACCAAACGCCAACATTCTTCTTCTTCTTGAAAAAATAAAATACCACTTATAAAGGAAAATGGCCTTAAATGAAGTTTTAACCTAATACGGGTAAATATACCCAATGTCCCATCTGAACCAATAAAAAGATCTAACCAGTCCATATTAGGTCTTACATAATATCCAGCAGCATTTTTGCATACTGGACTCTTATATTTAATCTCTGGAAACAATACTTTTCTATCACCAGGAAGCTTCAGAGGCTTGTTAACGGTAACACCTCTTTTCAAGGTGATTAAGGTTCCATCAGTTAAAACAATATCGGCTTCAATAACATGGTCTCTTGTTACACCAAATTTATAACTTCTGGACCCAGAGGCATTTGTAGCAAGAGTCCCTCCAATAGATGCAAGACTTTCAGTTGGATTAGGTGGATAAAAATATTTTGTTGTATCTAGTTTTTCATAAATTTTAGCAAGGGATACAGCTGGGCCGACATCGATAAAACCATTTTCGATAGTACCCATACTATCAAACCGTTCAAGCGATATAATACAACCAGACTCTGGAATACGTGATGCAGTCATGCCTGTTCCCGCACCTGCAACTGTGATTAAACCTTTATTAGTTTTTAAGAAAGAGGAAAGTTCGTCAGTAGATTCTGGAATAATAACTTTTTCTGCAGTTCCACCCAAATAGTTTGAAGCATCCTGAAGATACGGAGAGATTGTTTGAGGATCTGTCTTAAAAATCATTTATATTACCAATTAAAATTATTTGCCATTTTTTCATTAACTGCAAAGGTTTTGCATTGCTGCGATAGAAGAGCTTCAACTTTTCGGCTCGACTCTTTATTTACACCGACGACAAGAGCACGTTTTCCTATTAAATTAAGATCAACAAGCTTAGGAAGACTCCACAGTACATAATTCTAACATATATCACTCAGCATAAATTGGTCGGAAAATACGATTGTAGATTAATCAATACTCCTATAACATTCACAATAAAAGCTACATGTAAATTTGCTCTTGGGGGCTAGATGGATCAACACAGTATTAATAAAAATGCGGTAATAGATGGAATTACTTTAGCTTTAAGTAAACCTGACACGACAAAACCTGAATGGATTGGTCAAGGTGAAGTTTTAAGGCAAGTATTAGCATGCTGGATGGTCATATCAGATAAAGACCTTCCATTATCTCCTAGAATTATTGGTATGCCAGGAATTGGGAAAACAACCTTAGGAATGGTTGCGGCTTTAGAAAGAAAACAACCGCTATATATCTACCAATGCACCAGTGACACTAGACCTGAAGATTTACTTGTTACTCCGGTGTTAGCTGAATCAGGAAAAATTTCTTATCACGCATCGCCTCTTGTAACTGCAATGATTAACGGTGGAGTCTGTATTCTCGATGAAGGTAATAGAATGAATGAAAAAAGTTGGGCTTCGCTGGCCCCTCTTCTGGACCATAGACGCTATGTTGAATCCATTATTGCCGGACTTCGGATACATGCACACAAAAATTTTCGTGCTTGCATAACAATGAATAATGATGAGTCAACATTTGAAATTCCTGATTATATCTTATCTAGACTTCAACCAACTCTAACGTTAAATATGCCTAATGAGGAAGATGAAATTGCTATACTAAAATATCATCTCCCCTTTGCAGAATCAGAATTACTTGAGATGACCGTAAATTTTTTACAAAAATCTCATCAACTCGATCTTGAATTTTCACCAAGAGACGGTCTTCATATATTGCAATACGCTATGAAAAGGTTAATTCAAGAAAAAAATCATCCAATATCAAAAGATACTATTTGGCAAGAATCAATCAAAAAAGTTCTTGGAGACGACGCATTAGATTTGGATGAAATGGCCGAAAAGAAAAACCGTGCTCTAGGAGGAACACACTTACCGAAAGGGCTGGGTGATTTCTTTTTTGATGAAGACAGTCCAATTCATCCGGACAGATAACAGCAATGGGAATATTTTATCTAAGTAAAAAAATCTGCTTTCTACCTGTAATACATGGGAGCTCCAATTTTACTCATATTATAAGAGATCGCATATTATCATCTTCAACTGACTGCTTGGCCGTTGGTCTTCCCCCCGAATTTAAAGAAACAGTTGAAGATGGAATTAATCGACTCCCATTAATTACTCTTTGTTCCCAAAAAGAATCATCAGGATCATTTAATTATGTTCCAATAGACCCCTGCCAACCAATTATCACGGGTCTTCGTATTGCTTCTCAAGAGGGGATCCCTAGAAAGTTTATTGATTATAGTTGTGATAACTATGAGCCTAGAAAAATAAACTTTCCTGATTCTTATGCATTAAGACATATTTCGTATGAAAAATTTTGTGCTATGCTTTTATTCTCAATTAAACGACCTAAAGATGGCACCCTTCATGACAAAAGAGCACGGTGGATAGCCTACCAACTTCATCAACTTGAAATGGATTTTAAAAATATAACTGTCATCTGCTCAATTCTAGATTGGCCCTGGATAAAAGAAGCTTACAATGAAAGAAAGCCATACGACCAAATAAAAACAACTTTAGATATTCCCAAAATATATGGAGTAGAAAAACAATCACTGTTTTTTGCTCTTGCTGAATTTCCTTACATTATTTATCTGAACGAATTATATCGACAACAAATAAAATCTGATAAAGAGGTTATAGTAGACGGAATAAAAGAAATTCTTCTAAAAGCTAGAAACATTTTCACCAAAAAACATAAGCTACGTTTCCACAATCTTACATCGCAAACTTTTCAAACATACTTGCAATACGTTAGAAATTTAACATTGATGGAAAACCGTTTAACCCCAGATCTATATACTTTAATAACAGCTGCAAAACAATTTAGCGGAGACCCTTTCGCAATTGCTGTTCTCGAAGCTGCAAGAGAATATCCTTTTCAAGATATTGAACCCTCTACAATAGAATCTTTAGTCCTTGGAATCGACAAAGCTATTAGTAGTGATAATAACTCTATCAATATGAAGAATCGCCTATCAGAAATTCAAACGGAATGGCGTGGAGTTAAGCTGAAACCAGAACCTGACACAAAAAAACAAACTCAATGGAAGTACAACTGGAATCCCTATGGACAATGCTCTTGGCCTCCTGAAGACGATCAAATAGAAAGCTTTAACACTCATGTACGCGAACAAAGTAAGTTACTTTTGAGCAATGACCTCGCCCGGTCTGAAAAGTTTACTTCCTCTTTAAAAGATGGCGTAGATCTGCGAGATACCCTTCGCAATTGGCACGAAGGGGGGATATATGTTAAAGAAATACCAGCATCACGTGGACGAGTAGAAATAGTAGTTTTTATTTTTGATATAGAGCCCAACCCAAAAAACTACTCGTGGTGCCAAACTTGGTACGCTGAACATAATGAGGAATCAACACTTTGTTTTTTTGCAACAGACTATATGAATGACATGGTCGGACCAGGTGTAGGAAGAGCTACATATGGAGGATGCATGATGATTTACCCTCCCAGACCGATACCTGACATCTGGAAGGATCCGAGAATTCACATAGGAAAAACTTTAGAAGAAAAACTATTGGAAGCAGCTTTTTTTCATTCACAAGAAAAACATATAACCATTGTTACGCCATGCCTACCAAAGTCACTTTGGAGAAAGATTTCTTACAAATATAATAAAAGTATTGTTCATATACCACTAAAACGTTTCTCCAACCAAACCATCGAAAAAATTCGAAGGTTTCATGTTCTCAATGGAAGAGAAATAAGATCGTTTGCAAACCACTTTATCCAAGATTTGTAATATTTATATTTTAAAATCCAAAAATCTGAGGGCTTACTATTTTTTACATCTAACATTTAAAACTAACATAAAATTAAACAATTAGGCTTCTGATTAATAATTATGTATAATTTCAAATAGTTACGCAGTATTCATAATTAATCAATTAACTAGTCTATTTCCTACTTACCTATACTCAACTTCACATCAACGAATTTTCTTTTTACTCAAATTAAGTCAACATATTTTAGATAATACACATAAATATGGAAAGTAATCATAAGTTAGGTCAGGCTGCTAGCACCGTTGGAGGAATGACGTTTATCTCTCGCCTACTTGGCTTTGCAAGAGACCTTGTAATAGCGATGCAGTTTGGAGCAACTTTTGCGGCGGATGCTTTTTTTGTTGCATTTAGGATTCCTAATGTTCAGCGAAAGGTCCTTAGTGAAGGGGCAATTTCCGCGGCTTTTATTCCAGTTTTTACAGAAACCCGAACCCAAAGAGGGGATGAAGAAGCCTGGATAATGACCGGTAATTTATTTAATATTTTGTTAGCTGTGCTAATAACTTCATCTCTGGCTCTAGCTATATTTGCACCCTATATAATAATTATTTTTGCTCCCGGATTTATACCTAGTCCCGATAAATTTAATTTAACCGTTTTACTTACTCAATGGATGGCACCTTATTTTCTTTTTATAGGATTGGCCGTTTTTTGCATGGGCATTCTTAATTCTTATAATATGTTTGCCTTGCCTGCAATTACTCCAGCAATTTTAAATATTTGCATGATTATAGGTGCATTAATAATTTCTCCTAAACTTGATCAACCGATTCTAGGACTCGCAATTGGAGTAGTTTTCGGAGGAGTACTTCAATTTATAATTCAAGTTCCAGCCATTTTTCAATGTGGTTTTAAACTTACTTCCACCATCAATTGGAAAAATGCTGAAACTTTAAAAGTTTGCAAATTGATGCTCCCTGCTGTATTCGGGTTGGCTGTATACGAACTTAATATGCTAGTGGACACCCTACTTGCTTCTCTGCTACCAGAAGGCTCTATTTCTTATTTGTATTATGGCAATCGCCTAGTGCAGTTACCACTTGGTATATTCGGCGTTGCACTAGGGATTGCTATTCTACCGATGCTATCTCGGCAAGTAGCAAATAAAGACTTCTCCGCAATGATAAAAACAATCTCCTTTGGAACCAGATTAATTTTGTTTGTTACAATACCTGCAACTATTGGTCTTATTATTTTAAGATTTCCAATCATAAATACTTTGTGGGAAAGGGGAGAATTCAATAGAGTGACAACTGAAGGAACAGCAATTGCTCTGCTCTATTATTCTGCTGGCTTATGTGCATTTTGCGGACTAAAGATAATTGTCCCAGCATTTTATTCCTTACAAGATACAAAGACACCAGTAAGAATCGGAATATACTCAATGCTAGTAAATATAATACTTAATTTAATACTCATGGGACCTTTAAAGCATGGTGGGTTAGCCTTAGCAACATCAATAGCAGCGCTATTCAATGTAGTTTTATTGATTTATTTACTTAGAAAACGTATAGGATTAATGGGTGGACGAAAAATATTATCATCAGTTATTAAACTATTTTTCGTATCTGGAATCATGGGCATTGCGGTATATTATTTTAATATTGTTTTTTTCAATCCTAATGCCCAATTAATAATCAAACTCTTAATTCTTTCCGCAAACATTTCAATAGGTGTTTTAGTATATTTAGCTCTCTCTCGATTAATCCAAAACCAAGAACTATCGTTTCTAAGTGGTTTAATAGGCAACCGTAAAAATGAATCCAACATATAACAAACTCTTATTATTCTTTGATAAAAAAATAAAAATTAAGAAATCAAACATATAATTTAAAAAAGGAATAACCTTATGCTAGCTTGTCTTGACCTTGAAGGGGTATTACTACCAGAAATATGGATTGCTTTTGCAGAACAAACTGGTATCGAGGAACTTAAACTAACCACCAGAGATATTCCCGATTATGACGAGCTAATGCAAGGTAGATTAAAAATTCTTGAAGAAAATAATTTAAAACTAATTGACATAGAAAATGTTATTAAAACATTATCACCATTAGAAGGGGCAATTGATTTCCTTAATTGGCTGAAATCTGAATTTCAAGTAATAATATTATCGGACACATTTTACCAATTTGCAGGACCACTAATGAAAAGCCTTGGTTACCCAGCTCTATTTTGCCACGAGCTCACTATTGACAAAAAAGGAAATATAACTGGGTACAAACTAAGGCAAAAGGACAGCAAAACAAAGGCTGTATCAGCCTTAAAAAAATTAAACTTTAAGGTGATTGCAGCAGGTGACTCATACAATGATACCGGAATGCTTCAAGAAGCAGACGCAGGGATTCTATTTTGCCCACCAGAAAACGTAGTAAAAGAATTTCCGCAATTTCCTGTTTCAAAAAATTATGGGGAATTTGAAAAGTCATTATTAAATATACGCGAATCTTTAAAAAAATAACCACTTATTTATTTTTTTGGATTTCTGGTTTTATTAATTTACTTGAGATCCATCCAGTTTTTTCAAACACGTGAACTTTTGTCCACCCATTTTTTTCTTCTATAACATTCAAAATCATCCCTTCTTCCACTAACGCAATAATTTTTCCATTCATTGATGGATTGGCGCGAACATTTGCAGATGATGCAATTACCCTTTGTTTTACTTCGTATGAGGCAGTATCATTATTTTTTAGACCATTACTCGACGGTTGTATTTTCAGACCTCTATCAATAGGCGTAGTCATGTTTTCACCTGAGTATTCAAATCTAACTAAGGCAATGACACCAAAAAAAGCGATTAGGCCAGCAATTCTAAAAACTGCCTGCTCTAGTGTTATACCAGTTTCTTCTGGTTCTTTTGGGGGAAGTTCCGGAGGGCCACATTCAAAGCAAAAAATTGCCTTAGATATAATTTTCGCACCACAAACAGAGCAAAAAGAGGTCGATTGTATCTCACTAGAATATTTTCTACCAATGCTCATTTTAAAAAAGGGGGAGTGTCACTTAGTTTAACTATTATAATTTATAAATCTGGCTATATTTTTTTTAGGTAGTCTATATAAAGGGTAGGATCTAGTTGATTCCCTGTAACTTTTAAAATAAGATTATCCGTTGAATATAATCTTCCTTTCTGATGAATATTTTCATTAAGCCATTTTTTAACACACAAGAAGTTTCCTTCCTTAATTTTTGTTGAAACGTCGTTTATATCATTTAACATTTTAGAATAAAACTGACATGCATACATAGCTCCAAGGGTATATGAAGGAAAGTACCCGAATGCCCCTCCACTCCAATGAACATCTTGCAGCAACCCTTCAGAATCAGAGGTTGGCCTTATACCAAAATACTCTTCCATTTTATCATTCCAAATTTCAGGAAGGTTTTTGACATTAATAGTCTCATCAAACAACCCTTTTTCAATCTCATAACGAATTATAATATGAATAGGATATGTTACTTCATCCGCTTCTACACGAATAAAAGATGGCTCACACTTATTGATAGCACAGTAAAAAGTATCTAAAGAAACACCTTTTAATGCTTCTGGGAAGGTTTTCAAAAATAGATCCATATAATGATGACAAAAACATAAACTTTGAGCAATCATTCGTTCCCAAAATAAAGATTGAGATTCATGGATTGCCATGGTTAATGACTCTGAAACGGGCAAATCCAGAAAATCTAACATTCTGCCTTGTTCATATAAGCCGTGACCTGTTTCATGTATTACGGCAAAAAGTGATTCAATAAAATTTTTTGATTGATAGCGTGTAGTAATTCTAACATCTGTTGGATGGCCTCCACCACAAAAGGGATGAAGTGAAACATCCATTCTACCTTTATCATAATCAAATCCAATATCTTTGCTAATAATCATCCCCAAGGTCTTCTGTTTTTCGATAGGAAAATTACCTTTCAAAAAATCTGTATTGGGATCGAACGAAGAATTTTTAATTGCAGCGATAAGTGGAATTAATTCCTTTTTCAATTCATCAAATATCGGGGTAAGAGATTCAATCCTCATCCCTCTTTCAAAAATATCAATATTTGCGTCATAAGGGTCCAAGTTTGGAAAGGCAAATTCTGCCCATTTTTTTTTAAGAAAAATTAATTGTTCAAGTGTGGGAGAAAAGTCTTCAAACTTATTTTCCTCTCTTGCCTTAGCCCATACTTGATGACCACGTGAGCTCAGTTCTGCTATTTCCTGTATCAATTTTTTTGGAATCTTTGTTTCTAATTCATGTACACGTTTAGCCTCATTTATATTGGATCTCTCAATTTCTGTAAAAATGGCTGGGTCAGCATTGACTAGCTTATCTATTAATCCACCGAAGTCAGAATCAATAGACTTCTCATGCAAAACTCCAGCAAGTGTAGCCATCTGCTTAGACCTATTATCTGAGGCTCCTTTAGGCATAATGACTTCCTGGTCCCAATGCATGGTTGCCATTACACCTTCTAAACGACTTCGTTCCTCTAGCTTGCTAACTAACTGCTTGTATGTCTCCCTTATTGCTTTTGAGTTCATTCAAGTGTGTTTATTAAATCCTGCATTAATAATACAAAATTCACCTGGTGTTATTCCAAAAAAATAGATAAATGTTTTAATTTTAAAAACATTATAAAAACAATTACAGAAAGAAGAAATATGGAAGGAATGACTGACGAAGATCTATGTATCCGATATTTGCATACTTATCATTTTAAAATAAGAGCTTCATAAAAAATCTCTTAATTAACAAGATTTTTGCCATCTACTTTTCTTGGAATTTCAAGACTTGATTCCCTAGATGAGTCTATTTTTTTAAACTCTTCCCAGTCATCACGAAAAAAATTAAACCCTACAAAATTAATTGCCTGCATAATTTCAAGGTCTGAAAACTTTCCTTCTCCATCATCAACATCTCTAATAGAATCTTCGATTGATTCGCATAATTTTGCAAACCTCTCATCATCGGACATCATTGAATCTTTCATGAAATTAAATGGCATATTAAGTCCTAAAAATTAATATCATCAAAAAATATACTAATATATAGATTGAAATTTTTTTACAGTTGAAACAAGATCAGAAATATCAGCTTCAATAGATTCAAACTCTTTATTTTTCATTCGAGAAACAGTAAATATAGATCCTCCAATTGCTATTGCAGATGCACCTGATCTAAGATACTCAACTGCATTAGTTACATTTATACCACCAACAGCCATCAATTGAAACTTTTCAAATGGTCCTTGAATAGTATTAAAATAATTCGGACCCATTTGAGAGGCTGGAAAAACTTTTATCATCGTGGCTCCACTACACCATGCCTTTTCAATTTCTGTTGGAGTAAGAGCACCAGGAAAATAAGCTAACCTCTTTTTAATACAATAAGCTGCTATATCAATACTTAGTGTTGGTGACACAAAAAACTTGGCACCAGCATTTTCCGCCTCTTTTAAATCTTTTAAGGAAAGAACTGTTCCCGCGCCAACACAGAGCTCATCTGAAAATTGTTGAGATGCTAGATCAATCAGAGACAGTGCGTTTTCTGTATTAAGAGTCAATTCAACATATTTAAGGCCACCAGAAACACAAGAATCCAGTACTCCATGAACTGAATCTTGAGTCGCACCACGAATAATTCCTAGAACTGGGTTCTCTTGAAATTGATTTAAGTTGAAAGCTAATTTTTTCACCAAATGCTTCAAGCACTGTCGCTTTGAGCAAGGCTATCAAAAAAACCTAGGTAATCATCTTTATTGTCTGATTTTCTAAGTTTCATGCCTGCCCTTGGATGCAAATCAAGAATCCCCGTAATCATATATGGAATTGTGTAACCCCATTCAATTTCATCTTTCAATTTCACAAAATGACTCTCAAGAATTTCCAAGATCGGCCGCAAATCATATTTAGGATTTTTAAGAAATCCAAGCAGTAACTCCAAGGGACAGTTACCTGCAGCCCGGCCAATACCAAAAATAGTTCCATCTAAAAAGTTTACATTTTGTATAATTGCTTCAATCGTATTAGCAAAAGCCAATTGCTGATTATTGTGTGCGTGTATACCTATTTCTTTGGTGGGCATTAGCGACTTATATTTTTTTGCTAAATGTGAAATCTGTTCAGAATAAAGAGCACCAAAACTATCCACAAGATACAACGCATCTACATTTGACTCTTTTTCTACTTGCATTAACGCCTCATCTAATTCTAGTTCTCTTGCGTGAGATACGGCCATCAGGTTTATTGTCACCTCATAACCCTTTCCTTGTATCTGGTTTGCTAAGTCAATCGCTTTATCAATATCTTTTACATAACTAGCCACGCGCATCATATTAATCAAGCTTTCACTCTTCTGAGGTATTGTGGAAGGATCTACTCGGCCAATATCAACCATTACAGAAATTTTACTTTTAACTTGTTCTCCATTAATAACCTTTTCAATATCCTTTTCACTACAAAATTTCATCGATCCATATTCACTTCTCGAAAATTGACTTTCGTCAGCTTTATAGCCAAGTTCTATATAATCAACTCCCGAACTATTAACGGACTTAAAAACAGCAGAGAGAAAATCATCAGTAAATAAGTGATTATTCATAAGACCACCGTCTCGAATGGTACAGTCTAAAACCTTGATTTCTTTACGATACATACAAATCCTCTGGAAAAAGCAATTTCTCAAACCAAACTATATGGCATTAAAAAAATATACAATGTTTTTGTAAGTATTATATTTTGAAGACCCAATAAGGTCAATCTTTAATTAAAATCAATGATTTACTATATTAAAATTATCACATGATTTCAAATTGGAAGAGTTTGATTAGGTATTATATACTCAGTCCCTCAAGAAACCTTTCAACTATTACTTTTTAGTTAAACTTATGAATTTTTGGCTTGTTAAACAAGAACCATCGCAATATAGCTGGGATCAGTTTCTTCTAGATAAAGAAACATACTGGGATGGAGTACGTAATTATCAAGCCCGCAACAATCTCAAAAAAATGAAAAAAGGTGATCTTGTATTTTTCTACCACAGTGTAATAGGAAAGGAAATTAAGGGAGTGGCAAAAGTTTCCAAAGAATATTTTACTGACCCAACATCAGATAACTCGGACTGGGTGGTTGTTAACCTAAAACCATACAAATCATTAGCATTAAGCGTTACCCTCAATGATATTAAAAGCGAACAAAAATTAAGTGATATTGCTCTAATTAAACAGTCTCGACTATCTGTTATGCCGCTCACTAAAAATGAGTTTAAGATTATTCTAAAAATGGGCAGAACAAAAATAAACGGCCTATAATTAAAATGCACCGTAACAAATGTCAAACTCTAAAAATTAAATATTATTACATCTTTTCGCAATGCATTCTTATCACATCATTTGCTTTGCCCGCATTTGCAAATCCACCTTGTGATGAATTAATTACCCCACTTCTTAAAAGTACTAACAAAATAGAATTAAATGGCGGTCTTTGGGAATACTTCGAAAAAGACCCCTTTTTACAAAAATATTCTGCAGAAGCTATACAACTTGAATCACGCATTAACAAGGTGTTTTTCGCCCTTAATTATCTATGTGAAACAAAAGATGGCATCCCCTTTAATGATTTAGCAACATATCTCTCACAAAGCATTTCCGAAAAAGGGGAAACTGCCTTTAAGGCAGAACTTATTACTTTGGGTAAAACTACTCAACAAATTAAAAACTGGTTTGACTTTTTTAAGTATGCACAAAAACATAGGTTTCGTACTCTTGACTCATCCTTAATCCGATCAACCATCAACAGATTTATCCCATTAATAAAGAATTACACCTCTTTGACAATGAAAATCGAACATGCAAAATCATCAGAAAATTTATATGCAAAGACGCGCACTCTAAGAAAGCGAATAGATGCCTTTCTTTCTAGTGATCCATATATAACTAAAGCTTTAGATGAAATCTCGCACGTGCCCTACTGGGATATTAATGAAAGTACTGGTGGATCCTGATTTAATTAAATCTACCCAACCAAAACAAAAAAAATGAAAGGACCTAATGAAATTTTTTTTAATTATAGGTGGAACAGGAGTCATGGGAACATCCGCTATAAGAGCGATACGTGAGTATTTTGATAAAAATATTCAAATTATTGCTAACTGGTACGGAAAAGAAATTCCTGGGTTTGAAGTCGAAGGCGCTGACTGTACAATTTTTGGAGACATAACTGACCAGAAATGTAGAGAAAAAATTAAGAAATACAATCATGGGAAGTTTGATTATATGTTTTATGCGACAGCTCTTGGAGAAGTTGGCATTCCAATAAAAGATGCTACCAAGGATCAAATTGATCGCTCAAACAAACTTTCGTTTGATCCAATTCCTCAACTTGAAGATGAACTAGATATAGGGACTACAGTAGCTTATTCGACATTTTATACGATACGACATCAACTTAGTACTTATGGAGCAATGGGATACTCAAAGGAGAGCATAGAGAAGTGGACCATCGACTCAGGAGGATCTTCAAAGCATGCTTGTATCCGTGCTGGACTTTTTGAGTCTGCTTCCTCGAGAGGAATAAAATTACTTCTTAGAAAAACCTCAAAAAACCTAGATAATTTAAAAGATCCTCTTCTAAGGTCATATTTCGAAAATACTCCTTCCAGTGAAGGAATTAAAAAGTTTGAAGCAGGTATTTTTACAGAAGAGAAAGAAGCTTTTGGAGATTGCCGGACCAACAAGGAAGATCTTTTTAGAGCGCATATTGAGCTATTCAAATCGGACAATCCAGTATTTATAAATGTTTGCGGAAAAAAGGTATGGCCAAGCGAGGCCCCTCTATTACTTAAAGAATATATATAAATTTAGCTGAGTTTTTATAAATCCACACAAGTAGTGATCCCAAACCACAAGAATAAATTGATTTTATAGAAATTTAAGATAATAATAATTAAAAATCAAATACATATTGCGCCCAGAAAAACAAACTAATAATTATTTTATTTTTTTCCAAAATTATCGGATATGAAAATTGCCTGCACTCATTGCCAGACTGTATATCAAGTAGATATTTCTGAAGTAAACCCTGAGGGAATTGAGTTTAAATGTGCAAAGTGCGGCAATTTTTTTTTAATAACACCTAAAGATATCGACCAAGATAATCCAGGAATTCAAGACAATATGAAAGCTGAATCGACTCGCTATTCTGAAGATGATAATCTCAATTCACTCGTTTCAAGCGTTGTTGGTGACCTTAAAAATTATGGTAACAGGCTGAATAATCAGCTAAGCAAATTGTCAGATATTGGGATAGCTCTGTCAGGTGTTACAGATCTCACAGTTTTATTAGAAATGATTGTTGACCAGGCTAGGGAATTCACCAATGCAGATGCTGGAACTTTATATCTTATTGAAGATAATCAACTCCATTTTAAAATTGTTCAAAACAATAGCTTAGGGATAAGAATGGGAGGAACTTCAGGTAAGGATATTCCATTTCCTCCAGTTGAATTGAAAGAAAGTAACGTTTCTGCCTTTGTAGCAATCAAAGGGAATCCGGTAAATATCCCTGATGTCTACAAAACCGACCTCTTTGATTTCACAGGCCCAAAAAAATTTGATAAATCATCTGGTTATCGATCCCAGTCCATGCTCGTTGTACCAATGAGAAATCATGAAAATGATGTTATAGGCGTCCTTCAGCTCCTTAATGCCCAGAATAGCAAAACAAGCAAAGTGATTGCATTTTCTAAGGATTATGAAAATCTAACTGAATCTCTTGCTTCTCAAGCTGCGGTTGCTGTTACAAATGCACAACTAGTTAGCGAAATGTCAAAATTATTTGATTCATTTGCAGAGGTGATGGCAACAGCAATAGACGAAAAATCTCCTGTTACAGGAGGTCATATTCGACGGGTCGCAAACATGACACTAACGTTTGCTGAAATTCTCACCGAGAATCAAGATCAATATAAAGACATTTCTTTTAATTCTGATCAGATGCATGAACTCAAAATAGCAGCTTGGATGCATGATATTGGTAAAGTAACAACACCGGTAGAAGTTGTAGAAAAGGCAAAAAAACTTCAAACCATTTTTGATCGCATTGAATACGTTGATTTACGCATTTGCTTCATCATGGAACAATTAGAAAAAAGTTTTCTAAATGAAAAGATAAAAGAATTACAAAATGGAGCCGATATTGCAAAAATATCAGCCTTAGAAGATCAACAGCAAATAAAAAATCAAGAATTGATGGAGATACGAGACTTTATTAAACAATGTAACAATCCTGGTGAATTCCTTGAAGACGAAAAGATATCACGTTTAGAGGAAATTTCTAAGATGACCTGGATAGATTTTGATGGTAATGAACAAGCATTTCTCAATGACGATGAAGTACTAAACCTATCCATAAGAAGAGGAAGTATAACTGAATCTGAAAGAAAAAAAATGCAAAATCATGCTGCAGTAACTTTAAAAATGCTCCAAAAAATCCCTTTCACCAAAAAGTTGAAAAATATACCTCTTTATGCGGGAGCTCATCACGAATTCATTAATGGCGGCGGTTACCCTTTGGGCTTAAAGGGAGAAGAAATACCATTTGAAGGGAAAATAATGTGTGTAACAGACATAGCAGAAGCCCTCACTGCGAGTGATAGACCTTATAAAAAAGCAATGCCGCTAGAAGTCGTTTACCGGATTCTTCGAGAAATGGCCGATAAAGGAGAGTTAGATAAAGAACTAGTTGAGTTTTTTATTTCAGAAGAAGTTTTTAGTAAATATAAAGAAAAACACGAATTAAACGGAAATTAAAGCTGAAATCAAGTAAGAAGAATACATACACCTAAAGAGCTAATTAAAATTGTAATAAACTCGCAAAAACCCATCCAAGCAATTTCTTAAATCAAGACTATTAGATCCCTGTAATGTTATTTTTTCTTAGGTTTATAAGGGCCTGTTCTTAAAAAATTATCATTCATTTTAAGGTGTTCATCTATTGTGATATCCTCTTCAACTCCTTTACTTTTAGGGTCGTCACTAAATTTTTTAAATGCACGAGTTTTCAATTTGCCAGACATTAAAGTCGATCGCCTTGTACGAACCTTAACTTTTTTTGGCTTAAGACTTTCTTTATATTTCTTTTTATCGTCATGAGATATATTTAAAACCATAGCATCATAAATTTGAGATATTAAATAATAACAAGTAAATAAATTGGCTCATTAAAAATCAACTTATCACATAGTTTTATGCACATATCTAGCATAGCAAATTATGCCTATTAAAAAAATAAAACATTTAGTCCAGACTCCCTATAAGTCAACCTCAATTAATTAGAGAGGTTAATGATATTAATCGCTTTGAATTAGCCCGCTTACTCCATCAATTATCACCTAGAGGAAAAATTCATGTTTTTAATCTATAGAATTCAAATTCAAAAAGCCAAGAATTTCTTTATGAAACATATTTAGACAGTCGGATGGAAAATGTTTTTTAGGGATTGTCACCTATCTACCAACAACCTCATATATTTTACTCAACACTATAAACTTTATTACCCATCGGCACTTTCAGATATTGTAATCGACATTAATGGAGCATCAACTTCAACATACTCACCTTCAGAAACATAGTATTCTTTTACTCTCCCGTTTACTTCAGAAAGCAAAGTAAAATAGCCTTCTGAAATTATTTCACATACAGCCATCCCTTTAATTACTTTGTCACCAGGGTTAACTAGAAACTTATCCACTTTGCCCGAAGTCATTGTTGGATACATGGATGACATTAGAATATAATCTTCCATTTATGCGCCTTTCTGAAGAAATAACAAAAATTAATTATCTGCCTCTGTAATCCTTTAAAATGTATAATAAAACTTATAAGTTAAAAGCACTAAATAACTAAGTAATAACATTTTAAAAAAAAAGTAACATATGAAACTAAATGTTGGAGATGTGCTATTTGAATCAATGTCAAAAAATATAGGAGCAATTACCAAAATTTTTGACCACCCAGACGGGAAAATAATAAAAATTCGATGGCGAATGGAGGGACATCTCCCGCATGACACAGAGCACTCGTACAAAAAAGTACTTCGTTGTGTAAAGAATGGTGAGTATGAGCTAACACCTAAATTTCCCACAAATAGAAAAATTAAGTAAAAAAATTAATATATAATCCCTCCATTATTGTTTATAAACAGTATGAGAAGGACGACCAGCTAATATGCTTTCCTTCCCCCAGTTTGTAACTTGTTTGAATTTATCAGATTGACAAAAGTCATTGAATGCACTTTCAGACCCCCACTCTGATGCAATTAAGTACGATTGACCTTCCGTCACATTCTTATACAAAAAAGATTTCTCATGACCATCTATGCCATTCATTGAATCAATAACCCCTAAACAAGCCTTCTCGAAAGTTTCTTCTTTCCCAGGTAAAACTTTATAATTCATTCCAATAGTAACCATTCTAAATCCTCAATATATTATGTTATGTTATTAAGTAACTAACTCTATTTCCCTGCAAAGCTCTTCACCTGCAAGAATCACTTCCTTAAAACCAAAACGAGCCTTAATATAATGAATGTTCTCGCGCTTATTTCCGGTATAAACAGAAAGTAATTTTTTTGGAACTCTAAATAAAATCTTTTTAGGTATTTGTGTCAAAGCAATAATTTTTTCAACCATTAAATCAAGACACAATTGGCTATCAACAAGGTAGCGTAAGGAAGGGTGAAATGGACCAGCTACCAGATTTTCTTCTAAAGACTTATCAGGCTGAACCCCAACCCTAATAACAGGAATGTTGTATTGCTTAAATAATTTAATTGCACGTTTTAATGCTTTTAGAGTTCTTTCCATAGACCAAGGTATATATAAACCTTTTTTATACATTGAAAACAAGGCGGTATGACGCAAAACTAAAGTGGGATACAAGCGTACAAAATCAGGTTTCATATTGATAACATCTCTTACTGACTTTTGGAAAAGGCTCTCATTATCTCCGGGAAGGCCAAGCATTAATTGGATACCTAACAAAAAATGTCGTTTTTTAATTAAGTCAATTGATTTAATTATATCTACTTTAGAACATGGTCTTCCAGATTTTTCAAGAACGTGTTCACTGGTTGATTGAACGCCCAACTCAACGGTTTTTACACCATTTACTTTTATTAAATCAAGTCGATCTGAGTCTATAAACAAAGGGTGTGTTGACAAACGAATGGAGTCCACTCGACCGTTGTTAAGAAATGGCCTTAGCACTGAAAAAAGTATTTTTTGCCTTTCTTTAGGTAACCCGGTAAAGCTTCCTCCGTAAAAGGCAACTTCACATTTTGTAGTGCGGCTTGCATTTAAATCTGGACCAAGATAGATTTTTAAAGCTTCTAAAATATGCGTTTTATCTGCCTTGTATCGAGTGCCAGTGATATCAACTTGACTACAAAAAACACAACGGTAAGGACACCCTTCATGCGGGATAAAAATTGGAACAATCAGTTTTTTCTTTTTCCTCATATTTAAAAAGCAAATCCTTCTTTATTTATCAGTCAAAAAATTGTTCAAAGCCTCCTTGGCTGCATTCTGCTCAGCTTCTTTTTTGCTACGACCTTTTCCAGTGCCTCGCAGCTGACTTTGAACAATAACTTTCACATCAAATTTTTTATCATGACATGGGCCAGACTCTTGTACAATTTTATATGATGGGGTACAAGAAAATCTACTTTGTGTGTACTCTTGCAAGTCACTCTTAAAATCTGTAGACATGCATGCGTCTCTACAAGAGTCAATTTTTTCAATCAACTGTGGCAAAAATACATTAGCTGTAGTTTTAAAGTCACTATCGCAGAATATAGCCCCAACGATAGCCTCGTAAGTGTTGGCAAGAATAGATGGTTTTTGTCTACCTCCAGAATAATTTTCACCCTTACCAAGCAATAGATAATTTCCTAGATTTATATTTAAAGCCAACCCTGCAAGACAATTCTCGTTAACAGTCGCAGCTCGAATTTTTGATAATGGTCCTTCAGGCAAGTCTTGATACGTTAGAAACATATAATCGCCTACAATAAGATCAAGAACAGAATCTCCTAAAAACTCAAGTCTCTCATTATTTTTTACAACAAGAGGGTTTTCATTAGAGTAAGATTTATGGGTAAGGGCTTTATTGAGGAGATCAAGATCCTTAAACTTATAACATAAAGCACCTTGTAGAGGAATCAGTTCATTAATTCGATCTTCCTGCATTATTATTTTATAAGTTTAATTCGACAGTTTTTTAAACACAAGAACGGCGTTTGTTCCGCCAAAACCAAAAGAATTTGAAATAGCAGTAGTGATATTTAATTCTCGAGCCTCATTGGGAACATAATCCAAGTCACAATCAGGGTCAGGGTTATTATAATTAATTGTAGGTGGCAAAGTACCCCGATTAATTGCAAGCAATGTATAAATAGCTTCTATGCCACCCGCAGCCCCAAGCAAGTGACCAGTCATCGACTTAGTGGAACTAACTGCTACTTTATATGCATGTTCTTTAAAAATAGATTTTATTGATTGTGTCTCTGTAAAATCTGCTCCTGTGGATGTTCCATGCGCATTAATATATTGAACTTCGTCATAATTAATGTGTGCATTTTTTAATGCCAAACTCATACATCGAGCTGCACCCTCTCCATTTGGTGAGGTAGAAGTTATATGATATGCATCTCCATTTAATGCATATCCAACAATCTCACCGTAAACCTTTGCACCACGTCTTTTTGCTGCTTCATATTCTTCTAATATTACGACTCCGCATCCCTCTCCTATAACAAACCCATCTCTATCTTTATCAAATGGTCGACTAGCACCCCTAGGATCATCATTACGAGTTGATAAAGCTTTAGCAGCATGAAAGCCACCAACACAAAGAGGTGTAATAACAGATTCTGTGCCACCGGCAATCATAGCATCAGCATCACCATACTTTATTAAACGTGCTGCATCTCCAATCGAATGGGTTCCCGTAGCGCAAGCCGTTACAACGCAAGTATTAGGGCCTTTAGCTCCCGCATGAATAGATACTTGGCCTGAAGCGAGATTGGCAATAACCATGGGTATAAAAAAAGGGGTTATCTTTCGAACCCCTTTTTCTTTATATATATTATGATATTTCTCTATGGCTGGTAATCCACCAAGGCCTACTCCTACTTGAACTCCAATTCTATCAGCATTTTTTTCAGTAACTTCATACCCTGAGTCTTTGAGGGCCTGATCACTTGCAGCGACAGCAAAATGAATAAACCTATCCATTTTTTTTACTTCTTTGTGATGCATGTACTGCTCGGCATCAAAATCTTTAACTTCACCAGCAAATTTTACAGGGAAAGATCCTGCATCAAATCTTGTAATGGGTCCAATCCCCGATCGTCCGTTAATAATGGCTGACCAATTCTCTTCAATACCAATCCCGAGTGGAGAAAAAACACCCATTCCTGTGACAACAACTCGCCTACCCATCAACTCACCCCAGCTTCATCAAAAACTAATCAATTAGTGTTGCTGTTGATATAATCAATTGCATCTTGAACTTTAGCAATTTTTTCAGCGTCCTCATCGGAAATCTCAACATCAAACTCCTCTTCAAGAGCCATGACAAGTTCAACAGTATCAAGAGAATCGGCTCCTAAATCATCGATAAAGGAAGCAGAAGTCGTAACTTGATTTTCATCAACTCCTAATTGATCCACAATGATTTCTTTTACTTTTTCTTCAACAGACATAAAATACTCCTAAAGGTTATTACATCAACATCCCGCCATTAACATTCAAAACTTGACCAGTAATATAACTAGACCGGTCAGAAACAAGAAAAGCGACACTATGTGCTATGTCGTCAGGTAAACCTAAACGTGATAGTGGTATTTGTTCAACCAGTTTATCTTTTACTTTTTCATCAAGGACACGAGTCATTTCGGTATCAATAAACCCTGGGGCAATTGCATTAACTGTGATGTTTCTGGGGGCTAGCTCTCGAGCCATGGTTTTTGTCAAACCGATCAAACCAGCCTTTGAAGCAGAATAGTTTGCCTGTCCAACGTTTCCTATAATACCAACAATCGATGCAATATTAACTATAGCTCCTTGACGCTGCTTCATCATTTGTTTTGCTGCTTGTTGACCACAAATAAAACTACCTTTGAGGTTAACATTGAGAACCCTGTCCCAATCATCTTCCTTCATCCTAACAAATAATCCATCTTTGGTAATCCCAGCATTATTTACTAAAATATTTATCGACTTAAACTCCTTGACTACTAAGTCGAAAGCTTCCTTGACGTTTTCTAGATCTGCCACATTCAGTAAAATAGCTGAGGCACTACCCCCTTTGGCTAAAATATCTTCAGCAGAGATCTTGGCATTTTCAAGGTTGATGTCCCCAAAAACAACGTGCGCTCCTAATTTTGCAAGGTCATCTCCTATTATACGGCCAATACCTTGACCTCCTCCGGTGACAAGCGCAACTTTATCTTTAAGTTCCATTAGTTATTCCATAATTTTGACAGATCTTTGCAAGCTTCAATTGTTCTTTTTAAAGAATCTGGATCTTCAACTTGAAAACACCTAATATTCTTATCAAAACGACGCATAAGACCAGATAATACTTTTCCTGTGCCAATCTCAATGGCAACATTTATCTCTTGATCCGACAAGTATTGCATGGTCTTAGCCCATTGAACAGGCGAACAGACTTGCCTAACTAGCGCATCGCATGCAGAAGAACCTTTAATAAGCGGACGAGCTTGTATGTTTGATATAACCGGATACTGATGATCCATGAATTCGGTTTTTTCCAGTTCTTTTTTAAGATTAATTTCAGCCGGCTTCATCAATGGGCAGTGAAAAGGGGCACTAACTGGCAGTAAAAGTGTTTTTTTAGCTCCGTCCTTTTTCGCTAACTGCGTGACTTCTTCAACCGCCTTAATGTGTCCAGCAATTACTATTTGTTCATGACTATTAATATTGGCAGGCTGAACTAGACAGTCTTTCTTTGAAACTCTACTGCATAGTAAGCTAATTTCATCCAGATGCATTCCGATTATAGCAGCCATACCTCCGATACCAACAGGAACGGCTTCCTGCATGAAACGCCCTCTCAAATGAACTAACCGAACTGCATCCAAAAATTTAATAGACCCTGCGGCCACATTAGCTGAATACTCACCAAGACTATGACCAGCCGCGAACTCAGCATTGATACCACTTTCCCTCAACATATTCAAGGCTATTGTACTATGAATCAGTAGGGCTGGCTGTGCATTTTCTGTAAGCATTAATTTATCGCTAGGACCATTAAAACATAGGTCGGCAATATCAAAACCAAGAACAGCTGCTGCTTTAGCAAATAATTCTCTAGCTTCTAAAGAAGAATTAAAAAATTTCTTAGCCATACCTACAACTTGCGATCCTTGGCCAGGAAAAAGAAAAGCAATTTTTACCATCTAATTAACGCCGCTCCCCATGTTAAACCAGCTCCTGCAACAACAAGTAACGTAAGGCATCCTGGTGTTATTAAACCTGCTTCGCGGGCCTCATGCATAGCTATGGGAATTGAAGCAGATGATGTATTACCGTATTTTTCAATATTCACAAAAACTTTTTCGGTTGGAATGCCCAACTTTTCAGATACTGCATCAAGAATGCGTCGATTTGCTTGATGGGGCAATACTAAATCGATATCTTCTACTAAAATTTTATTAAAATCCAAAGCCTCTCTAGAAACTTCTGCCATCCGTTTGACTGCAACCTTGAATGTAGCATTACCAGACATGTGAATAAAATACTCTTTATTAGAAATGGCTTCTTGAGAAATTGCTTTTTTCCCAATGCCTCCGGGAACGATAATCAAATCAGATTTTTCACCATCCGAATGAATGTGAGTGGAAAGCAAACCTCTATGTTCTTGCATTTCATTTTTCTTTAAAACTACAGCTCCTGCACCATCACCAAATAATATACAAGTTGACCTATCAGACCAGTCCACAATACGTGAATTGGTTTCACTACCAATTACCAAAACGTTACTAAATCTCCCGCTTTTTATGTACTGCTCTGCTATAGATAATCCAAAAACAAAACCAGAACACACAGCCGAAATATCATAGGCGGCAGCATTTTCAGCTCCAAGCCCATCTTGAACAAAGCAGGCTGTAGCTGGGAATAGAATATCGGGAGTTGATGTACAAACAATAATGAGGTCTAGCTCACTAGGCAAAATTTTTGCAGACCCAAGAGCCATTTTACCGGCTTGAATAGCAAGTGTTGAGGTTGACTCACCCTCATCAGCAATTCTCCTTTCATGAATTCCTGTGCGTGTACGGATCCACTCATCGGAAGTATTAAGTGTTTTTTCCAAATCTTCATTAGTAATAACTTTATTTGGAAGAAATATACCTGTCCCAACAATTTCAGCTCTAATTTTATTATCAGTATTCATAAAAAAATAGAATTATTTATCTTTTACAGGAGGGTTAGAATCTTCGGATAAACCGCTAATATTTTCATCCTTACCCGGTACAAAAGCTATTTTTTTTATCTGTTTCCAAAAGGGCTCTTTGCTCAGCACAAGGTTTGACTCTATATCATCACGAATATGCTCATTCATTTTTTTTTCAACTAATTCTTTTGCTCGAATAATAGCATTCTTAATAGCTTTGGGAGATGAACCGCCATGGGCAATTATACAAACCCCATTGACCCCTAAAAGAGGCGCGCCTCCTGTCTCAGAGTGGTCAACCATTTTTTTAAAATTGATAAAATGAGGCTTAATAAAATAGTAACCCAACTTAGTAACCCAACTAGCCATAAAAACCTGCTTTAAGTTTTCCCCAATCATCTCTGCTAAGCTCTCACTAATTTTTAATGCAACGTTGCCAGTAAATCCATCACATACGATGACATCGGCATTCCCTCGATAAACTTCTTTACCTTCTAGGTTCCCAATAAACTTGATATGGCTATTTTTCAACATCTGAAAGGCTTCACGAGTAACATCGTTCCCTTTTGAGTCTTCTTCTCCAATACTCAATAAACCTACATCAGGTGCAACTTTACCATGAATATATTTTGAAAATGAATGCCCCATAATGCCAAACTGGAATAATTGACTTGATTTACAGTCAACATTTGCTCCAGCATCGAGCAAGATCGAAAAACCTTTTAACGTAGGCAACTGAATAGCAATAGCAGGACGGTCCACTCCCTTTAAAAGACGCAGTGTGAAAGTTGCAAAAGCAAGAACAGCGCCGGTATTTCCAGCACTGACAAAAGCTGAAGCATGACCACTCTTAACTAGCTCAAGCCCAACTTTAATCGAAGATTTTTTCTTACTTCTCAAAACTTTTGACGGCGATTCATGCATTTCGACTACATCTTCAGCATGCACAATTTCAATAGGAAGTTCAGACCAGCCATCAAATTTAGATAGCTCGGCCTCAATAAGGCCAGATAATCCAATTAAAGTAATCTGCACATTACACTCCTTAACTGCCATCACAACTCCTTCAATGACAGCTTTAGGAGCAAAATCTCCGCCCATAGCATCAACCACAATCTTCATGTTAAAATATCACTCCCATCAAGAAAGGATTACTTCGGATCACAATATAAAGGATTAATAAATTCAGGGAAAGTCGGGTGTATCAGTTTTCTCCTTATGCCCCATACAAAAATAAAAATAGCTAGCGAGTCATCAGAGCAACTTTACACTTGGTTGGCAGCACTATAAACATTGGTTATACAACTTCTATCTCCATTACTTCTTTATCTTTATAATACCCGCAATGAGAACATACATGATGCGGCTTACGCATCTCATGGCATTGCGGGCATTCACTCATAGTTGGTTGGCTAAGCTTGTCATGAGATCTACGCTGCCCTTGCCTAGACTTGGACATTTTTTTCTTAGGAACTGGCATCTACCCTCCTCCAACAAATTTATTTTTAAAAACTTTTAAAACTTCCAACCTTGGATCTGCAAATGACTCATTTATACACTTACAATGGCTATGATTTAGGTTATTTCCGCACTGAGAACAAATGCCTTTGCAGGCTTCCTTACACAAACATACAACTGGAACTGCTAGTAAAATACCGTCTCTGACAGATTGCGTAAGATCAATTTGTTGATTTTCGTAAACCTCTGTATCGATATCGGAGGCATGCAACTCCACATCTCCTGGTATAATACAGCTATGGTTCGACGATACAAAATGAGATTTTAAATTACTATCAATTGGATAAGAAAGCTTATCAAGACACCGAGAACAACTAGAAACCACATTTGTTATTACATTCCCATTAAGGTAAAAGTCGTCACCTAATCGATTTAGAAAACCGTTAATAGTAATATCAACACTTACACTTAAATCTGCATGATCAATTTCAAGTTGATCTCTATTCAATACAAAGCTAAAGCTTAATCCTTTTTCACCAATCTTCTCAATATCAAAAATCATGATATAGAGCCACAATAATAGATTAAGAATTAATATAAAAAAAACTATAAAAAATCCAATAAATGGTGGAAACAAAAAGGAAGGATTTAAAGTGATGTTATCTTCATTTGATTAGATCGTCAAGAAAAATATGGGACTATCCCCCTATTCTATCAAGCTCTTGGATGAAATCGCTCGTGAACATCTCGCATTCTTTCTCCTAGAACATGAGTATATATTTGGGTAGAGGAGATATTTGAGTGACCCAGCATCATTTGAACTGAACGCAAATCTGCTCCGCGCTCTAAAAGATGAGTTGCAAAAGCATGCCTTAATGCATGTGGAGAAATACCAGCTTTTATATTAGCTTTAATAGAATATTTTTTTATAATTTTCCAAAAACTCTGCCTAGTCATAGGATTACCACGCCTAGTTAAAAATAAGCCATCTGACATTCCTTTTTTTTGAAATAGTGGACGTGCTTTGACAACATAAACCTCAATAGCGTTTTTGGCTATATCGCCAATAGGGACTATTCTTTCTTTAGACCCCTTACCTAGTGACCGAAGATAGCCAACATCTAGGTCTACCGCACTTATTTTCATTGAAACTAATTCTGAAACTCTCAACCCTGTGGCATAAATTAACTCAAGCATAGCCAAATCTCTAATACCAGCAAGAGAACTCGTATCAGGAGCATCAAAAAGCGCATCAACTTCTTCTATTGATATGACATTTGGAAGTTTTCGCCAAGGGCGAGGAGAAGAAATAGTTTCGGTAGGATTATTTAATATTAAATTCTCAATAAACATATATTCATAAAAAGATTTTAACGAAGACAAATGCCTTGCTACCGAAGATGGTGCCAATCCCTCTTCGTTTCTTAGAAAAACAAGAAAAGTCCTAACATCACCTGCCTTAACGTCCACAAGTTCTTTATTTGATATATACTTTGCAAAACGAGTAAGATCACTCCTATAAGCGGCAAGTGTATTTACAGATTGCCGTTTCTCAATTTTTAAAAACTCTGTATACTCCAAAAGGTATTTATTCATAATGTTTATAGCTAATAATAACAATAGCTTATGCTACATTATATGACAATTTATAGCTACAGTATTCTCATTGCCGTTGCTCAATATTTAATGTAGAATCCGCTCGTTCACATTAATGAAAGCTCTTAAAAACAATAACTATGGAACAAACCACTTTAGTTCAACACCTACATCATCAGCAAAAGTTTTTAGGGGCAACTGGTGAATTCACTAGCTTAATGAACGAGATCCTTGTTGCTGCAAAGATTATCTCACTTGAAGTCAATAAAGCTGGAATTGGTGGGGAAATACTCGGTGTGACCGGAAGTGTTAATATCCACGGTGAAGAAGTTCAAAAGTTAGATGAATTCGCAAACTCGACCTTTGTTAATATTATGGGGAAGTCTGGGACAGTATGCGCTATAACTTCCGAAGAAATGGAAAATCCTGTTTTTATCCCCGAGGACAAAGCTGGAAAGTATATATTTATGATGGACCCACTTGATGGTTCTTCAAACATTGATGTAAATGTCAGCATAGGAACTATTTTTTCTATATACCGCAAAAAAAGCTCGAAAAGTCATGTAACAAACGATGACCTATTACAAAAGGGAGCAGACCAAGTCGCGGGTGGTTATATTGTTTACGGTTCTAGCACGATGTTTATATATAGTTCTGGTAGTGGTGTTCACGGATTTACATTAGACCCATCCATAGGAGAGTTTTTCTTATCACACCCAGATATGAAAATACCAGCTCAGGGCAATATCTATAGTGTTAACGAAGGAAATGAAATTAATTGGGATATTAAACAAATAAATTTAATAAATTACTTTAAGAAATTTGATGAATTGACCAAGCGTCCCTATAAGGGAAGGTACATTGGTTCTATGGTATCTGATTTCCATAGAACACTTCTAAAAGGGGGAATATTTATGTACCCCAAAGATAGTAAAAACCCTAATGGGAAGTTACGGTTTTCGTTTGAAGCTAGTCCTTTAGCCTTTATTGTCGAAAATGCGGGTGGCCTAGCTTCTACTGGTACACAACGAATTCTAGATATAGTTCCCAGCGATATTCACCAATGCGTTCCCCTATATATTGGAAGTCGCGAGGATGTCAAAATAGCTGAATCATTTCTAAAAGATTAGAAATCTAATTCAAATACAATGAAAGTTCAAGCAATTCGTGGCGTCAAAGACATTATGCCAAAAGAAGTTGAAAAATGGCGTTGGGTTGAAAATAAAGCCAATCAGGTATTCACTCGATATGGCTTCAAGGAAATTCGTCTACCAATTTTTGAAAAGACAAAACTATTTTCAAGAGGAATTGGAGAAACCACGGATATTGTTGAGAAAGAAATGTATACATTTGAAGACCGAGGAGGTGAAAAAGTTACACTTCGTCCGGAAGGAACGGCATCTGTGGTTCGAGCATTCATTGAACACAAAATGTATGCCTCCCAGACAATCCACAAACTTTACTACTTAGGCCCGATGTTTCGATACGAGCGTCCTCAAGCTGGAAGATTTCGTCAGTTTTATCAAATCGGCGTAGAGGCAATGGGATCTCATAATCCATCTATCGATGCTGAGGTAATGATAATGCTTATGGACTTTTTCAACATTCTAAGACTCAACCAATTCGAACTCCAAATCAATAGTCTAGGTTGCGAAAAATGTCTCCCAGAATATAGAGAGTTCCTAAAAAAATCTATCTCCATTTATTTGCCTGATTTATGTGAAAATTGTAATAAGCGCTATGAAAAAAACCCCTTGAGAGTGCTAGACTGCAAGGTCAAAAAAGATATTGAAATTGCGTCTGGGCTTCCAAAAATAACTGAACATATTTGTAATGAATGTGAAAATCACTTTAAACAAGTACAGACCTTTCTTAATGGGGCAAAAGTACCATATAACATCAACTCAAAGCTTGTTCGCGGTCTAGATTACTATACTCATACAGCATTTGAGATCACCTCCGGTAAGTTGGGAGCCCAAAATGCAATTTGTGGTGGAGGTAGATACAATACGTTAGTGGAAGAGTTTGAAGGCCCATCTACACCATGCTTCGGCTTTGCGCTAGGACTTGAAAGGCTAATTCCCCTTGTTCCATTTGATGAGGTAAAAGATATAGATATAAAGCCTGATATTTTTGTTGTTTCATTAGGTGACGAGGCACAATCAATGACCTTTAATCTAATTCATCAATTACGCTCAGGAGGCTTATCTGTTGAAAGGGATTACGATGGTGGGAGTATGAAAAGCCAAATGCGAAAGGCCAACAAATCTTCATCACGCTTTGCGCTGATTATCGGAGAAAATGAAATCAAGAAAGGAAGTTACCAGTTGAAAAACATGGATAATGGAAAGCAATCTAATATAACCGCAGAGTCATGTGTGGAAGATATCCAAAATTTAATAAACGACAAATTCTAATTAGCAAGGTAGTTGAAGCTTGTTTTAAAAAATAGATAAACTAGTTATTGTTTTTTAATTATAGAACTATATTTTAGTCTCAGGTTTCTTAGTTATCGTGATAGACTAATTGCATTGACAGAGGGGGAGTGCAATGAGTAATACTGAAATAGATATCCTTGAAAATTATATATCGGAAAATAACCTAAAGATAACCAAGCAGCGACGAACTGTTTTAAAGGCCTTTCTTGAATGTAATAATCATATTAGTGTTGAAGAGTTGTACAACACTGTTTTAAAAACTGAACCTAGAGTTGGACTAGCAACTGTTTATCGTACTTTAGCCCTACTGACTAAAAGTGGGTTGGCTTTGGAAATGGACTTTGGTGACGGCCAAAAAAGGTATGAGAGTACACACAATATTGTCCATCACGATCATATGGTATGTACTGAATGTGGAAAAATTATTGAATTTAATCATCCCTTGATTGAAAAATATCAGGAAGAAGTAGCAAAAAAAAATAGCTTCAAAATTACTTCCCACAAACTTGATCTTTTTGGCTACTGTACAGACTGCAAGTAAAGAATATTATTAATAATCCATCTAAAAAACTATTAATGAGGTGTTGTTACTTAAGGGATTGCACTGATTGATTGCGCACAACGAAAACCTACATAATTGTATATTTCATTCACTACCTGGCCAAATGTTGTTACCTTTGGGAAAACCTTATTCTTAGGGTGCAACCAAGTTCGATTAGTTATGCGTAAGCCACCTGCAGATGAATCAAAAGCACCTCCGCGAACTACCTTAAAGTCTCCTTTTGCAACACCTGTTGGGTTTAACTGCTTGCCCCGGGGATAAGCTGCATCGTACCAATCAGCAACCCATTCCCAAACATTCCCCATCATGTCATAAGCACCAAATTGATTGGGTTTTTTTTGACCAACAACGTGAGTTTGACCATTTGAATTGTCTTCAAACCAAGCATATTCCTCATTCATCATATTACCCCAATAGTATCTCGCATCAGCATGGCCCCTTGCGGCATATTCCCATTCGGCTTCGGTAGGTATACGGCATCCTATATTTTCTGCATATTCTTGAACATCATAAAAAGTAACCTGTTCGACTGGCCGGCTAGATCCAATGAACTTTGATGGGTTAAAGCCCATTACTTTTTCCCAACGATCCTGGGTAACCTCGTATTTATCCAGATAAAAATCGTCAATACAAACTTCATGCTCTGGAGATTCATCGACCTGAGCAAAATTATTACCTAAAACAAAACAACCTCCTTTTATAAAAATCATTCCTTTAGGTGCTTTACTTGCGATTATTTCATCCTCTGGAGACACTCTTATTGGTTGAAACTTAAAACTCTCCTGCAAATCATCAGAAATGGGTATGTCATCCAGATTACTTGCAGAACCACCTAACTCCTCAGATGAGCAAGCAAGATTTAAAATGAAGAATAGAGAAAGTAATATATTTCTTAAATTATGCACTGTTTTTAGGGATTTTTGAAAAGGTTGATACTATCACTCAGGACCATTTATACACAACCAAAATATAGTATAAACGACTACGCTCAAAACTTGGTTATTTCTAGTCCAAATGCTCTAGAAAACCATTAAATTTGCTTTAAAAATATATATTTTTGCCGATAAGCCTTACTAATAGTAGTAATTTTAATAAAACTGCGATAATCATGGGTCTATTAAATCGAAAAACTTCAAACTACTGCAATCTCTTTATCTTCTTATCCTTGCAAGTAGCTCTATCCAGTTGCTCTAATATAAAAAACATTGCAAGCCCTTTAGATATAACAAAATCTTTAGAAGCAAAAAATAAATTGGTCTCAAACTTAAGTACCAAGTCTTCATCTAACCGTGACCTAGAGTTTGCTGTTCAACAATTTAATCAAAATAGATTTGAAGTAGCTGAGTTTTACCTAAAAAAAACACTTTTAAAGTTCCCAGACAATCCAACAGCAATAAGGCTTTTACCTTGGACCTACTTTTATCAAAAAAATTATGTCAGAGCCTTAAAAACTTTTAAACGCACTAAAGCACTTCATAAAAAAAGCCCAGAACCATTAGTGGGAATGGGTTGGTCCTATTTCGCTTTAAGAAAGTATGAAAAAGCAATAAAACAATTCAAGTATGCCAAAAAACTTAATGGAGATCTTTATCAAATCAATAAAGGAGAAGGATTTGCTCTTCTAAAACTAAATAAAAAATCTGAAGCAAAAGAGAGTTTTTCTAAAATATATAGTCCTTCCCAGCTTAAAATTATTTTTGAACTATGGGTCTCTTGGCATGAAAAAAATACGGATGAATTAATTAATATTCTTCCAACTTCGACACAGCCAATATCATTATTCACTCTTCCAACAGAATTTCCAAGATATCAAAGTCTATTAATGGGGTTACCGAGTGATATAAACCCCTTCATTAATATTGCATGGAACGCATTTTCTAAAGGTAAATTCAAAAAAGCTTTAGGTATATTTGAAGATATATCCATGGATGATAGGTCACCCGATATAAAAAATGGATTAGCCTGGAGTCTTCTTAAAAAAAATGAAATTAAAGAAGCTTCGTTACTATTTGAGGAAATACTGCAGACGTGGCCAAATTTTATTGGGGCTATTAAAGGAAAAGATGAAATTGAGAAAATAAAAAGAAAGCAGGCTCTCCATGCAGATCATTATTTTGATATGAAAAAATTAGGTATAGCTGAAAAAAAATATCACGAAATAAAAAATAGATACCAAAATTGGAAGTATCCTTATATTCAATTGGGAAAATTAAAGTTGGCTCAGAAAGATTATTTATACTCACGCGAATATTTTTTAGATGCACTAGATCTTGCCCCAAATGACATGGAAGCAAAAGCAGGAATTGAAGAGGTGAGAAAAGTAATCGATGTAAATCTTTATCAAGCCGACCTGGCATTAAGGTCAGGTAAATATAAAAAAGCGGCGATGCTTTACGCTAACTATATTGAAGAATACAAACCAAATGCTACTTCTTTTCTAGACTCCCATAAAACACTAGTTTATTTAGGGTTTATGGACAATCCTTGGAGAGAATACTCTATGGATCAGAAACCAAGCGATCCACCTATTTCACTTTTTTCCAAAATTATGAACAAGCTTGGACTAATAGATTCAATCTCAAAAAATACTTCCCCATTGATACCATCAAGTGATACTTCTCTCGCACATGCATATAATGGACTTGGCTGGAGTCAATACCACAAAAAAAAATATTTTCAGGCAGCTGAAAAATTCAGGATCGCACGTTCTGATCGAGAATATTATATAGAGTCTTCTAGAGGCCTAGGCCTCTCATTATATGAAGCAGGTCAATTTAGACATGCAGCAAATACTCTTAAACTTGTCGCTAAATTAAACCCAGATCAAAATCTAGTTTATAAATTGGATATGAGTATATTAATGGGGTGGGATGCTGCAAGCGCACGAGAGTACTTCTTAAAAAACCTTATTCATTATCCATTGAGAGCTTCCTTGTATATGGGGCTTGGTTGGCTAAACTACAAAGATAGGAATCAGGATTTAGCTATTGAATATTTTCTAAAAGCTATATCACTTGATCCAAGTTTTGCTTTATCTGATGAGTTTAAAACTCTTCTTGCAAAAGAACGTTTTGGTTGGCAGGTATACAATAAGTTTGGTTGGGCATATTATGAAAAGCTTGATTACACAAATGCGATCTTGATGTTTGAAAATTCATTAAAAAAACAGCCTAATAAATCTGAGTCACGTAAGGGCATAGGATACGCATTAAACAAAATAGGAAAACTACCACAAGCCGCTAAATACTTAAGTCAGGCACTAGAACTTAACAATGATCCAAATCCGGTAACCGAAATAATTTCTGGGAACCATACTATTTCACCCTACTCAACTATAACCACCGCTCGTACAACACTAGGCAATATATTTTTAAAGCAAGGCAAACCTTACGAGGCAATAGAACTATTCCAAGAGGAATTAAAAATTCGACCAAACCTTGCAGTTGCTCAGGATGGACTAGGGTGGTCATACCTTAAGTTAAACCAGCTTACTCAATCTCGCGCTGCATTTAAAAATGCTTTAAAAAACCAACCCCTTAACTATCTAACTCATAAGGGCTTAAAAGAAGTTAAACAGAAAATTGCTAGCAATAAATTAAAAATAACTCTTAAACCTTAACTTAAAAAATAGGCAGAAAAGACAAAACTCTTTTATTGACACCCATATAAAAAAAGGTGATAATAAATGTAATCAATTGAAATATAAAGCTTTAGTTCTCATGCACTTTTGGGGTGGGGGGTTTGTTGTTCTGTGAGTGGGTGCATTGGCAAATTTACTACTAATCTCTTATTTTTTCTTCCTATTATAACTTATAAGGAAAAACTAAGTTTTCATCCGATCATATGTAGACTTTAATGACTCTACAACTGAAGGATCTGCAAGCGTAGAAGTGTCACCCAATTGATCGGATTCATCCGCAGCAATTTTACGTAAAATTCGTCTCATGATTTTTCCAGATCGAGTTTTAGGAAGTCCAGGTGCCCAATGAATTATATCGGGAGCCGCGATAGGCCCTATTTCATTTCTAACGAATAATACCAGTTCTTTTCTTAGCCCCTCATTCGATACAACGCCTTCCATTAATGTTACATAAGCATAAATACCTTGTCCTTTTATCTCATGCGGGAACCCTACAACTGCAGCTTCGGCAACCTTATTATGCAATACTAAAGCCGATTCAACCTCGGCGGTGCCTATACGATGACCTGAAACATTAATAACATCATCCACTCTACCGGTTATCCAGTAATAACCATCCTCATCTCTGCGACAGCCATCTCCGGTAAAATAATAGCCAGGATATAGCTTGAAGTAGGTTTCTTCGAAACGGTCGTGATCTCCGTAAATAGTTCGCATCTGACTAGGCCATGGTTCTTCAATAGCAAGTACGCCTTCTACACCATTACCCTTTAAAACAGTACCTGTTTCAGCCTCAATAATTACGGGCTTTACTCCAAAAAATGGAAAAGTAGCAGAGCCCGGTTTTGTAGGAGTGCAACCTGGTAGTGGAGTGATAAGAATCCCCCCTGTTTCTGTTTGCCACCAAGTGTCAACTATAGGGCAACGACCTTTTCCAATATTATTGTGGTACCACCGCCATGCTTCCGGATTAATTGGTTCCCCAACAGAACCTAATACTCTAAGCGTAGAAAGACTATAACTTTTAGGTATTTCTATCCCATGGGACATAAGTGCCCTAATAGCTGTTGGAGCAGTATAAAACTGGGTTACATTTAGGCGGTCAATAATATCCCAAAACCTTCCTGCATCTGGATAAGTAGGAATACCTTCAAACATTATAGTGGTTGATCCATTTGCTAGAGGGCCATATACAATATACGAATGGCCAGTAACCCAACCAATATCTGCAGTACACCACCAAATATCCCCTTCTTGATAATCAAAAGTATATTTATGGGTTAATGAAGTAAAAACCATATATCCACCAACATTATGCTGAACACCTTTTGGCTTTCCTGTAGATCCAGATGTATAAAGAATGAACAAAGGATCTTCAGCATCCATCTCCTCTGGTTCACACGTAGACGCAACTTTTCTCATTTCTTCATGCCACCAGTAGTCTCGACCTAAAATTATTTCCACCGGCATTTTTGATCCAACTCGCTCAACAACTACACAAGTTTTAACCTCCACACCCTTTTTTGAGGCCAATTTAATAGCTTCATCTGCATTAGTCTTAACAGGTACTGGCTTTGCCCCGCGAAATGAACCATCCGTTGTAATCAGAAAAGAACAATTAGAATCAACAATCCGGTCTGCTAAAGCAGTTGATGAAAACCCACCAAACACAATAGAGTGAATAGCTCCTATTCTTGCGCAAGCCAACATCGCAATAGCTAATTCCGGAACCATAGGCATATAAATAGAGATGCGATCACCTTTATGAACATCATATTTTTTAAGAACATTAGAAAAACGGCATACCTCAACATATAGTTCGTTATAAGTTAGAGAACGATTTTCTCCCGGTTCATTGCCTTCCCACAATATAGCTATCTGATCACCTCTGCTTTCAAGATGGCGATCAATACAATTAACAGTTATATTAGTCTTACCACCTTTAAACCACTCGATAGCAATATTCCCCTTCCTCACATCATAATTAAACAGACGCACAACTTCCCATTTTTTAAACCAAATAAATTGTTCAGCTTCTTCTCCCCAAAAGAGATCAGGATTATCCAAAGAAAGGTGGTATTTATTCTTGTATTCATCCATGCTACTAATTAACGCATTAGAAGAAAACTTTTCTGGAGGATTATAAGTTTCGCTCATCCAATAAATCTCCTATCCAAATTTTGGTGGATTTATTATTTTTCATCCGCAGTGATCGTACGTACAGCTCGAGCTGCCTCGGTTAACGTCCATAGTCCATCGGGATGTGTATAATCACCTGTACGTAAATTTAGAACAAAAGTTCGCATTCTGCCGCTCACCTGTTGGGCAATCATAGAAAAACCACCACCTGATGAAAAACAGTCACTTATATGAATTTCTTTTTCAAACTTATCTTTAAGAGAATAGGCTTTATCATAAAGCGTAGCCATTTCTTCTCTAGAAGGCAATCGCCAATCATTAAATCCAGCAATTTTTTTTTCACAAAGGTCACGCACATAATCTACACTCTCCTGATAATTAACCCATTTTGCCATGTCGTTCATGCTATCCGTGCGTACCCACATCAGGTTCGTATCATTATCAATAACAGTATGCTCCCCACTCACAGTAAAACGACCCATTTATATACGTGTGTTTAAAAAATTATTAATAGTTTTTAACAAAATAGCACTTTCACGATAAGATTTCAAAGATCTTAACTTGATATTAATCCTGTAGTTTTTTTTGACAAAACCATATGAATATTACCTATAATCATAAATATATTTACAAAAAAATATTTTCTATTTTAAGATAAAAACATCGAAAATAAGTGATTAAGTAATTATTAAAATGGCTTTACAACCCACTCCACAAATTATCCTGCCACACCTAAATTGGTCTCTTGCTAGACTCAAAGAAGTAATTGAAAAAGAAGATACCGACTACTATCGAGGAGCTGCACTACAAAGATTTAAACTAACTTACGAAGTTACTATTAAAGCAATCCGCGCATTTGCGGAGCAGGAAGGAAGAAAGGTTTACTCTGACGAATCGTGTTTTCAGTGGATGGAGGAAAAACAATGGCTAGAAAAGCAATCGAACTGGGTTAAAGTTATTCAAAACTACAATCAAATAAAAAAACTTTCAGAAGAAATGACCAGAAAAAAGACTTATAACGAACTTCAGCACCACTACGCAATATTAAACAGCATCAAAGAATACATGAACCTAGCATTAAGCAACTAACTATTTAAAAAAATTAAATAATTTACCGTGCTACACTAATGAGTAAATTCAAACTACAAAATTATTCAGTGGGAACCTTCCTCATGAGAGTGGGATGACCCTTCCTCGTGGGAATGTGCACTACCGGAACCGCCACCCACCAAGGGGTTACGAGTAGGACGCCCTAATGATTCGTTAGCATGTTTTAACGCTTCGTTATAATGTTTAAGGGCCTTTCTTGCATGGTCTATTGCTACGCTACCATGTGACTTCAAGTCTTGTCCCGCATCTGGCATTTTCAATCCAAATTCTAAATGCCTCACCATTTCTTCTAAATGTAAATAGCCCTCTTCTCCATGCCCCAGGCCAACACTAGCATGGCCACTAGCTTGTGAATATGCCTGCTGAGTTCCAATAAACAGAAATAAACTAATGCACACGACTGCAAAAAATATTTTTTTCCAATGAAACATAAAAACCCCCAATATATTCACTATCAATAATTCTTATTTTAATCATCTGCCAATTAAATACTCATGTCAACACATTAAGAATAA
>CAZOYP010000002.1:0-41372 GCA_964584125.1 uncultured Nitrospinaceae bacterium
TTGACCCTTTTCGCGGTGTGAGGTTATCTTCTTACGCTACTTGGTGGATTAGATCTTATATACTTAAATATATGCTAGACAATTGGAGACTTGTGCGCGTTGGGACAACAAACGCGAGGCGAAAACTACTCTACAATTTGCGTAAAGAAAAGGAAAAACTTGAAAACCAAGGCTTCACACCTACTCCAAAACTACTGGCAGAACATTTTGGTGTTGAAGAATCTGATGTGATCGATGTCCAAACCAGCTTGGGGGCTGGTGATATTTCGGTGGACACCCCTATGCGTGATGGAGAAGAAGCTACACCTGCCATGTTTCTCACTGACCCTACAGCCACATCACCTGAAGACAGTGCCGAAAGAAACCAATTTCTTGAATCACTTAAACAAGAAATCGATAGTTTTAGCAAAGAACTTAAGCCTATCGAACAAAAAGTTTTATCAGAACGTATTCTTAGTGAAAGTCCTCGCTCCCTCCAAGAAATAGGTGATGATCATAATGTAACTCGCGAAGCCATTCGTCAGACAGAACAGCGTATTTTAAAAAAGTTTAAAAGCTATATTGCTAAAAATATTCCTGATTTTGCTCCATAAACCTATTGAATAAATCACGGAAGTTAGCTGAATAATATTTTTTGACAATGCAGGAGCTATATTAAAAACCTAGAATTTTTTTTCTAAAAACTCTTCCTCTCGCGACTTTATGTTAGAATCCCTCTAATCATTTTCAGTTCAAAGTATTTCAAAAAAATTATAAACTTGCTTATACCTAGAAGGAGGCCTTAATGAAGAAGCGTATCGAAACTGACAGCATGGGCGAGATTGAAGTTCCTTCAGACCGCTACTATGGAGCTCAAACCGCCAGATCGCTCATCCATTTTGATATAGGCACAGAATCTATGCCTCGAGAAATTATACGGGGCATGGGAATTCTAAAAAAAGCCTCAGCAATTGTTAACTCAGAATTAGGTCTTTTACCAGAAGATAAAAAAGACCTGATCATTAAATCTTCTGATGAAGTTATCGCGGGAATTCTGGATGACCATTTCCCTCTCCACGTGTGGCAAACAGGAAGTGGTACTCAATCTAACATGAACACCAATGAGGTTATCGCTAATCGTGCTATCGAAATTGCAGGGGGAAAACTTGGGTCAAAAGAGCCAATCCATCCAAATGATCATGTCAACATGGGGCAGTCTTCCAACGATACTTTCCCCACCGCAATGCATATTGCTGGGGTAGAACGTATTTATGATCATTTACTACCAGAACTCACTCGCCTGCGCGATGAGATGAAAAAAAAATGTTCCGAATTTAAAGGCATTATTAAAATTGGACGAACTCATTTAATGGATGCAACACCCCTTACTCTTGAGCAAGAATTCAGTGGCTATGCACAACAATTAGCTAATGGAGTTGAAAGGGTAGAGGGTTGCCTTCCCAGGCTCAGTCAAATAGGACTTGGCGGCACAGCTGTCGGAACGGGGCTTAATTCTCATCGTGACTTTGCGGCAAAAGTAGCAGAAAAAATCACCGCACTCACAAAAAGAAACTTCATAACAGCACCCAATAAATTTGAATCACTTGCCGCACATGATGCTGTGGTCGAGGCTAGCGGCGTGATGAAAACACTTGCCTGCTCTCTCATGAAAATCGCTAACGATATAAGGTGGCTTGGGTCTGGACCTCGATGCAGCATAGGAGAGTTAATTCTTCCTGCAAACGAACCCGGAAGTTCAATTATGCCAGGCAAGGTTAATCCCACGCAATCTGAAGCTATGACAATGGTTGCAGCTCAGGTAATTGGTAATGATACTGCCATTGCTGTTGGAGGTTCATCGGGTAATTTTGAACTTAATGTCTTTAAACCGATGATGATTTATAATTTACTACAGTCTATTCGACTACTTGGCGATTCGTGTCGATCTTTTAATGATCATTGTATTTCCGGAATCAAACCGAATAAGCCTCAAATCGAAGCACACTTAAAAAACTCTCTAATGCTAGTAACAGCTCTCAATCCGCACATTGGATATGATAACGCAGCTAAAGTAGCCAAAAAAGCACACCAAGAAAATACAACTCTTAAAGAAGCGGCTGTTTCTCTTAAATTGCTAACCTCTGAGGAGTTTGACGAAAAAGTCCGCCCTGAAAAAATGACAGGCCCTAAATAGTGATCAGATGCTGATAGGGGTATTTAATTTTTTGAGGAACCTTCCACATAAAAAAACATTTGTTCAACACAACGTAATGCATTTTTTTGAATTTTAGGGTCTAGCTCAATAACGTTTGAAGAACTTGGTTTTTCAAGTGCATAAAGAATATCCTCTAAAGAATTTGCTTTCATATATCGGCAAGTCGTACAAGAACCTACAAACTGCTTTTCGGGAAACTCTGACTCTAAAATACCCGTTAGCCCACATTCTGTTAGCAGGAAAAAATTTTCTTCCTCAGATTTACGAACATAATTAAGCATTTCACTTGTTGATCCTACATAGTCGGCCTTATCCACCACACTTGGGCTACATTCTGGGTGTACTAAAATTTGAACATCTGAAAAACTTTTTCTTATTTGATCAACACTTTCAGGCTGATACTCTTCGTGTACGTAGCAGGTTCCGTCATACAATTCTATTTCTTTTTTTAATCCCTTTTTTTTGAAATATTTTTTTATATTTTCGCCCATCAAACGATCTGGCAAAAAATAAATTTTCTCATTTTTAATTTGCTCTATTACCTTATAAACATTAGACGAGGTAACGCAGGTATCAGACAATGCCTTTACTCCTGCGGTGGTATTTATATAACAAACAAACGTATGATCCGGAAACTGAGTACGCAAATTTTTAACATCTTCAGGTGTAATTCCATCTGCCAAAGTACAACCTCCATTGGGATTTGGATCTATCACGACCTTATTAGGATTTAAAATTTTAGCTGTCTCAGCCATAAATCGAACTGAGGCAAAAATAATTATTTCAGCTTTAGATTCACGTGCCCTTTTAGCTAAACCGTATGAGTCGCCGATATGATCTGCTACACTATATAAGATTTGGGGAGCAACATAATTGTGCGCTAAAATTATTGCGTTTTTTTCTCTCTTAAGTGCTTCGATACGTTCAATTGTAGGCAGAAGTCTTTCGCAATTTTGTTCAGTAAATTGGCAAAGAGGGTTACCCATTCTAATATCTTTCAACTTATTGTGAAGTTCCTTAGCGGTAATCATTGGACTTAACCTGGTGGCCACTTTAAAGAACGCCCACCCAAAAGGTGATAATGGATATGGAAAACCGACTGCCCAGCTTCCACCCCACAATTAACTACTACTCGAAATCCGGTCTTATCTAATTCATTTTGCCTTGCGAGTTTATTTGCCACAGAATAAATTGACCCTATAAGTTCGTGATCATCTTTTTCTATTTCCAACACGGTGGAGAAATGTTTTTTGGGTATAACAAGAAAATGGATAGGAGCCTGCGGATTAATATCCTTAATTGCAAAAATGTTGTCATCCTCATAAACTTTTTCTGCAGGCAAATCTCCCTTTTCAATCATGCAAAATAAACATTCACTCATCGATGAATAATTTTTTAAAATTAATAAATCTTTAATGCTTTAGAAATGTTAGATTTTTATTAATGTTGCTTTAAAGAACTATAGCACTATTTGTTTTAGTTACTGCCAGATTCCTCAGCAGGAAGCCTAAGATCTTGGGCATCAATTTGTTCCGCACCTTCAAAGTAATCACGTATTTCTTTTTTATAAGAAATGAAAGGGTCTAACATTAAAAATGGTTCTTCATTTCTACCAAAGCGAAACCCAATCCAATCTATAAGATATAATGGCTTACTATCCAGACTCATAAGGATCTTCACAAATTCACCTCTTCCGTCAGCACGGGTTCCTCGCGGTGCTATTGTTTTGGCGTAATCTATAGCTTCATCACTAGTTTTTCTTCTAGCATCTCCTGTACCCTCTAAGCTCCAGTAAAGGCCACTATCCTTATTTATATTATGGTATTCCAAGTCAAGACTCTTGAGCCATGGGTCGTGCCAATCTAAATTTTCTTCTTTTTTAAACTCTCCAAGCATCCAGTATTTCGTAGCCCAGTCAACACGGCCTATTAGCGCTTCAGGTCCTTTAGGTATATCATTAAGCAATGAATCCCATTCGTTTATAATCCAATCTGTTTCTTGATTCATACCTGCCAAATGTTTCTTAGCAGTTTGCATCATGTCTATTTGCAACTCGAGTGCCGTGACGTGGCGTCCGTTTCTCAAAACCAACTCCCACTTAAAACTTTGATCCCTTGATATCGAGCGCATTGCCTCGACCGATTCAGCAAGTATCCAATCAGGATTCGCACACCCCTGTTCCATGAGTTCTAATATGAGAGTGGTAGTTCCCATTTTTATAGCAGTAGCAAACTCACTCATGTTCGAATCCCCAACCAGCAAATGAATTCTTCGGTATTTACTGGGATCTGCCAATGGTTCATCTCTAGTATTAACTATTGCGCGGTTGTATTGAACCCAACGATAAAATTCATTTGGAATATGGTCTGCTCTTTGAGAAATCTGAAAATCAACCTTTTCTTCTTGCGCCCCTGCTGACGGGCTTTCCCAATCGCTTAGGGGGTGCGGATCACAGCCACCAATTCTTCCAGCGCCGCAGTAAATTTGCCGCGTTACCAAAAATGCTGACAATAATTTGAGGTTTTCTCTTTCGTCAAAGGGGAAACTTCGGCCTACCAGGTAGTTTTCATGACAACCGAAAGTCGCATTGGTTTCGAGATCAACATTGTTTTTAATGATTCCTATAGAATCTCTCCAACCTAACTCATCCACAGCGTCCTGAATCAAAATATCTCCAGCACGATCATAGGTAATAAGATCTGTCAACGTAGGACATTCAGGCGAAGCATATTCCAGATGACCCATATCTAGATATATTCGGCCAGCATTAAGAAGAAACCCACCATTTTCAGGGGGCTCATCATTAGCTCGATAATGCTGATCCAGAACTCCTGCCTTTGATGATCTAAAAATATGGTCTTTCACCCGATGCGCAACTTGTGTTGGATCAAGTTCAAATTTGGTATCTTTTATCAACAAACCATATTCTGTTTCGATACCATAAATTCGTTTTCTCATAGTTATCAAATCACCTCTGATTGCAAAGCAGAAATCTCACTTGCACTTAATAAACGATAAAGGCACTTACGCCCAGTGTTATTATTAAGAACTGCTACTTCAAGATCCCAACGCTCGAACGCATCTTTTAAGTCCGTAGGATAGCCTTCCATTTCGTCATCAACCTCATCATTAGCTTCAGTTGATGTATCAGACTTTTCTTCGAGCTTAGGTTTCTTCCGCCCTTCCTCCCAAATGCGCAACGCTGATTGGATTGACTTATTTAAAGTCAATGCAACAAAGTCAGTATTTTCTACCATTTTTTGTATTCGTTCACTCACTTTACTATCACCTGAAATAACCGTTCCCTGCTTAAATTTTTCCCAGTAACCGTCATAATTGACGCGAAAAAATTCAGCTGTGCCTTCATGGCTTATCTCAGCAAGTAACATTTGAATCAGGTAGGGAGCACGTTGAATTTCTTCAAAATTTTGTTTAAGCGCAGGGGCGAGCCCAAATTGTAAAAGCCTTCCAATAGTTACATCCTCCGCAGAACGATTAAATCCTTCGGCGTGTGCCATATCAAGAAGTGTCATGCGCAAACGCTCAACATCTGCCGGATGGCCTAACCCACCTAGAGCGATACGGTCATAAATTTCAAAAATTTTTCCTGGTTGTGGAGAAAACCCGAAAATCACAGCCCCCTCATTATAGGGAACCCCTATAACTGGCTGTCCTTTACCCAGTTTTTCACGAACATAACTATGACGGGTAGAAATTGCTTCCATCCAACGAAAAGGTTCTTCAAACATTTTCAACTCCTGCTCATGGAAGATTTATAAATAGCCACCATCTCATCATCTGAAATGAACTGGTATCCGTCTTGAGTGATTTTTGCAATGACAGGGTAAATTTTATCTTCAGGCCGAGCTTGTCCTGTAGCTGAATCAAATTGCGCAGCTGTTTGTAGCAGTCTTATTGATAAAGAAACCGCCTCTTGCTCTGATCTTTCTCCCAATGGGCTAGTACCCCAAAGGTTTTCGTGTTCTAAAACGCCTTTTATCATGGGAGATCCAGACCCTGTCGCAACATGTGTCAGTATCTGAAATTCAGCTCCAAGCATATCGTAAAAGTAAAGAAACGTTTTATTTTGCTGCGTATCGTAAATCGCAAAAAGAGGACTCACTCCGCCAACACCCTGCAAGGCCATAGCTACATTGTCTTTGAGTAATTTCGACAACGCCCTAACTTTCCCTTCCGTACTCATAGCTCTTAATTGAGAGCGTCGATAATACTCAAAGTTATGTGACAAAACGCGTGCCATTTCGAATGCTGTAGCCGGCACACCTGCGATAGCCATCAAAGAATAGTCATCTATAGGAATTACTTTATCGCATCGATCGTACATGATGGCATTACCTGCTGTGGCTCTGCGATCACCAGCTACAATGATTCCATCTTTATAATGAAACGCCAGAACGGTAGTTCCTTGAGGAACTTCGAGTGCCTTATTTTCAGGAACATCGGAAAGTACTTGTTGTGGATAGTGACCCGACCTTTTAAGAAGTTCAAAAAAATCGCCAGAGCTGTAGATTTGTTCAAAGTTCTCTGTCATTGGCCGGTTCGTTGTTTATAGTTTTCTGATTGTTTTGGGTCAACCCGCTTCATCCGCTTAAGAATATCATCACGACCCGGTCGTTCAACATTCGGGCTAGATGGCCCTGAATCCTTGCGGTCGGGAGTAGGATCCTGTTTTTCTTCTCTTCTTAGTGGATCGTTCATAACCATGGGTATTGCTCCTTTTTAGAATTGATCAAATGTTCTACGTCAGCAGAGCTGACAATTTGAGAAAGGTCTATAAAGTCACCATCCGTAAACTCGATACCCGTCCAGTGAATATTCTTTATCCGGCCCCCACTGTTTGTTACTGCTAAACCACGCACCAGAGCCCTTGTATCTTCAGGAGGTTGTTTTATTGCCCGCTGAACTTCATATTCGGAAAACATTGAGTATACATCTCCTGTCTGTTCTAGTCCTCGGTACAACCCTCTTTCTGGATCAAGATTATGATACTCTAAATCTAAGCTTTTTATCCAAGGATCATTCCAGTCAACTCCTTCTGACTCAGTAAACCGGGTAAAAATATCCTTTTTGATTGCCCAATCAATTCTATCCGCTAGTTTTTCCGGGTGATTTTTGAGTTCATCCAAAGTTCGCGCCCACTCGCGTAAAACCCAATCCCACTCTTTACATTGCCCCGAGAGATTTTTATCTGCTGCCTCAAGGTAGTATTCTTGTATTTCAAGTGATGTTATTGTTTTGCCATTTGTGCGTTTTAAAGCAATAGCCCCTGTCAAATCCTGAGAAATGGTTTTAACATCTTTAACTGGGTCCTCTAAGCACACGAGTAGTTTTAATTTTTCATCACCAATTAAGGTCAATATCAATCGAGTGGTTCCAACCTTTAAAGCAGTAGCATAGGGAGACATGTTCGCATCACCTAAAATGAGGTGCAATCGGCGGTATTTCTCTTGTGCCGCATGTGGTTCATCTCGGGTATTTATTATAGGTCGCTGAGTCATCGTCTCAATACTCAATACTGTTTCTATAAAATCAGACCGTTGCGAAAGCTGAAGTCCGCTAAATGTGTGGTTGTCCCGAAGCTCAGAACCAACTTTACCTGCTCCAGCGTATAGTTGGCGAGTCACAAGAAAAGGCACTAAACCTTCCACCCAATTCTCAAAGGGAAGTCGACGTGATATGAGGTAATTATCATGTGTGCCATAGCTATGACCAATATAATCAGTATTGTTCTTGAAGACGTAAACTCTACCAACCTTGCCGTCTTGGTTCCTGAGGCGAGCACACTCAAAAACTATACGTTCACCAGCTAGGTCATGTGCAACTAATTGGAAAACACTGCCGCACTCAGGCGTGCTATACTCTGGGTGAGTGTGATCGTTATAAAATCGCGCTCCGTTTTCAAGAACTCGGTCACTTTTCATTTCCCAATAGCTATAAGGTCGCTTGCGATCCTCAACGCAAAAAGCATCTTCTTCCTCATCCTGTGCAAGGAAAGACACACTAAATCCTCGCATGTCCTGGTGGGAGCGTTCTCGAGAATAGGCCCAGTTGCCAAACTCACTTTTCATCTCACAACGGCGCACTAATCTCATTGACTCCTCTACGACATCGTAATTATCTACCTCGTCTCGTACGATCCCATATTCCGTTTCTATACCCAAAAGAGGTACCGTCGAACTCATATTATCGATCGGTTAAGGGTTTCAGAAGCTGCTTGATCAGAATCGTTTGGGCGTCGCACTCTCACAACATGGTGAGGGTCGAAGTCAAGTAACTGAAGCCAGTCTTCCATGTTTGACTCTGCAGGCAGTAAATTGCCATCCTTGAATTCAGTTTCCAAACATTCTGTTAAGTCTTTGGACATGATTTTCAGCTCTTTGCCATCAATGGCTCTCTCAATTGCCTTTTCTTTGGTTCTTTTCACCACCCCCTCTATAATCGCTCCAGAGATAAAATCTTTCCAATACAATTTTTTGAGTTTACCAGAACGAAGGGTAAGGACCAGAACTTCCTGTCGATAGCTTTTTTTAAATAGTACGTCTAGAAAGGGCTGAGTCATCTGATCAATATCTTCATGCTCCCGAGGTAAATTAGGATTAAGATAAACCTTAAGTATGGCTTTACAATCTTCGCGGTTCGGACGTCCCACCTTTATCTTTCGGTCAATTCTACCGGACCTTAAGATTGCAGGATCAATTAGATCAGGTCGATTAGTAGCTAGAATAACTACCGCGTCTCGAAGTGATTGAATTCCGTCCATCTCAGCACAGAACATCGGTACCAATGTATTACTTATATTGTTTCCGCGCATGGCCTGCCTTGTCCCAAGGATAGACTCTGCCTCGTCAACAAAAATAAAAGGAACTTGACCCTTTTCCTTGTAGTCACGAGCCTTTTTAAAAATTTCTCGTACCTTACGCTCGGATTCTCCCAGCCACATGTTGAGAATTTCGGGGCCTTTGATATGAATAAAACGGCCCTCAAGATCTTGGTTAGATTCTTTTTCTTTAAGCTGGCGTACAATATCTGAAAGAATCGCCCTCCCAATGAGGGTTTTACCGCAACCTGGGGGACCATAAAATAAAAAGCCTTTCGGTAATTGGTATTCCATAGTTTCGAGAATATTCTTATGCAAAATAGGGTACTCAATCACCTTGCGAACTTCTTCTATAACGTGGGATTGTCCTCCTACTTTAGACCAATCAATTTGCTCTAAGTCATCTTCAACTACAACCCCAGATTTTCTTTTCGGCAACCGAGCCAGAATAACTCTCTGGTTCGGATCGAGAATAACTTCGTCACCTACCCTTAGTGACTCTGTTTCCATATCTGGATGATTAAGAGCTATTGTTTCGCTGTTGGCAGTTTGTCCCGTTACTAGCCACTGTCCATTTGTTAACGGTGTGGTAATGCGAGCAATCGGCCCATATTCAGGCTTAGGTAGTTTAGCTATAGCAACAAAACCCTCATTAAGCGCAACCTGGTCACCTGTTTGAAGAATTTCTTTTTCAATAATTTCTGGGGAAGCAGCCGCCTGATACTCTGTACCTCCAACCACTAAACGATAGAGACCTTCCTCTCCCAATCCCAATACAGTCCCAATACGATGAGCAGGGGACTTGAGTTTGGCAACCGTTTCTTCAAGATTTTTAATTTTCAAAGCATATTCCTGTGATATCTGCTGAGCCTGGAATAATGCATCTCGCAAATCAAATATTTTCTCCTGAAGGCTTGGCCTATCAGTTGTCTCATCCAAAATCTGGTCAATTAGCCCTATGATGTGAGGTTGGTCGCCCATGAGCATAAATCCCTGTATTTAGGTTGATATTCAAACTCTAATTCTAAATCGAAAAAAAATCACTCGTCAAGTTAATTTGACCACATTAAAGCATTACTTCGTAAAATGTGTGGCGCACAAATGAAAGATTTGTTTCGACTATTTCGCCCTCTGAAGATTTTCTGGTACAATTTCACTTTTAAAAACACTGATTAATACATTTTTGCAGAGGATTAACCAGCTTTTGTGTGCTAAAAGAGCAATTTAAACATATTATGACCTGCTGACAGTAATCGCTATTTTATTTTTTTACCTTTTTATGGACCATATTCGGCCTTCAGCCAAAATCGACAAGTGTATCTTAAGCTTCAGCCACGATCGATATACTTCCCGAAAAAAAGCAAATGCCACTGCTATCGCAAAAGCTGAACGTGAAATTGCATCCAAAAGAAATGGAGTTAGCCATCTAATTCTTCGAGCAGCCGATGACAAAATAGATCATCTAAAATTTCTCTTTCTTATTAACGGTATTCCTGTCATGTGCTACGCACTAGGAAATCTTCTAATTTCCAGCCTTAAAGAAATTGTCATCATAGGCTCAGAAGAAGTCGAACAAGTTACCACTTCTTTTTTAGAAACGGTTGGGACACAGGGTAAAAAAGTTTCGTTTGTTAGAGAAGATCCAAACAATCTAAACCTTTTTAACACTCTGCAATTAGGAAAGAGTAAGTTAAATCTTGAGCCAAATGAATTGGTTCTTTTCCAGCCAGGTGACCTCCCATTCATGTTCGATATTGAAAAAATTCTGCACGACAACGATATTCAAGATTATAATTTGATTCTTTGGCTAAACTCTAGACAAATGATGTTCCCTGATTATCAGTTAAATCCAGAAAGTGAATTTGTTCGTCGCAACTATCACTATCGCGCACTTTGCAAAGAAACGAATGAATTACATGAAGTTAAAGAACCTAATATTTATCCAATTAATCTGTCTGCGGTAGATTCAGATATCATCGACCATCTACATTCAACAAGAAAAGATGGAAATATAATTAAGGCTGGCATCAGGAAAGTGCTGTCCATGCCGTCAAGAATATTAAAACTACTTCCCATAATTGCATACCACGCAATGCACTTTAAATCTGATTTAAAGCAATTTCGCAAAAAAGATAAATATCTATTCGGGATGCACAGAGACAATTTTGATCGTGCGGTTTCTGTTTTGTTGGACACGGAATTCACAACCAAATTTCATAACGACCCCGCTTTCGTTTCTGATGTAGACGCCTTAGAAGATTGGGAAGATTTTGAAGCTCTTACTAATTATTCTAACCTCAAACTTGGAGAGGATGGTCTAGCACACATTCATCCTTTTGGTGAGGAGTTGCTCTATTTCCGCAAAGAACGGATGCCTGCCTTGAAAACCCAAATAGATATGTATAATAATTTCCCAACCTACATCAATTCCTTCTACCAGTCTCTTAAAATGGGTAGTGTGCCTTTCCCGAGTGGAAATCGATATATTCCGCATAAAAATGAGAGCAAACAAAACGGGCATGCTCAAAAAACAAAACATGCTTTTTCTTGGTACTCGAAAAAATGCAGTTCTATAAAAATTGAACGCGTTAGCTAGATGATTTAAATAATTTTATGGCAACCACTGAAATACAAAAATTAAGCCTGTTGGCTCGATTTTTTCAGAAGGAATATTTCTCTTATGGAAGCCGGCTTAGCCACGCCAAGTTAGATTTATTTATACTCATCGCTTTTCTACTGCACATTTCGGTTGTCACGTTTGACCTCATTGCTCCTTTAAATATTAAAAAGCCACCACCACCAATTAAAGTTAAATATGTCGACACCCAAATATCTGAACTTCTTAAACAAAAAAAACCCTCTGTCGATTCCCTAAAAAAAAGTCAAAACAAAAAAACCAAGCCACCTAAACTAATAGCGATCGCTAAACCTAAGAGACTCATTAAAAAACAACCTCAAAAACAAAAAAAACACCGCAAAAAACCGGCTGCTTCAAAAACCCATAGAACTCCGAACATTGTTAAACAATCGAAAGTCCCCGTCGCAAAACGAAAAAAAGAGGCGAACCCAAAAAAATCACCCCCCTCTCCTTCAGTATTTTTTAGCCAAAAAAAAACCCTTGCTATGCTTGATGGGTTGCATCCAGAAAAATACGCACTACAAGACCCCCCTATTGAAGAAGGAGAAGGATTAGACAGCGATGAACCCATCCCACTCGATACTAAAGAAAAAAAATACGTTTCATATTTTGGACGCATCAAGCAACAAATTCAGCGCGCCTGGATTTATCCCATTCAGGGAACAAAGAAAAGGTTAAGCGGAGAGGTCACCCTTAGATTTGAAATTTCGAAGGACGGGAACCTTCTTGATCTAAGATTAATAAATAGCTCCGGCGCAGATGTTCTTGATATTAATGCCATAAAGGCAGTGAAAGAAGCTGCCCCCTATTACCCATTCCCTCAAACAATTTCAAAAAAGAAGCTTTCTATACTTGCAACCTTTGTATACAGTGCCAATTAACATTAACTAAATGCATAACCGAAACCTTATCTAAAAGTGACCCCACCCAAAACCGCGATCATAAGAGTGGCGCCTTACAGCCAAAGTATACAATTTTTGTTTCAAAGTAAGATCGCAGGTATTTCACCCTTTAAACGTTTAATTTTTTCTTTACAACGGGCAGGCATCGATAATTTTATTGTTTTTCAGGAAAATACTCCTCGCGCCAATCAGCATGAAATTGAAAAAGACCTCCAGAATGACTCCCGGTTTAACAGTCATTTAAAATGGAACGTGTTGGGGAAAAAAATCTTTCAAGGGGACCTAGATTCAATTAATTTACTCAGAGATTTTGAAAAAATTCTCCTTGTAGAAGGTAACCTTGTAACAACCGCCCAGTTAATAAAAGAATTTATCAGTTCAGCTTGCTCTTTAAATACCGAAACAGTTGCCGGTTTGATTAGTGAATCTAAACATTCAGATGGAATTTACCTACTTGCTCGTTCTGACGTTGAAGATTACTTGCGGTTTGGTTCCTTTGATAAAGAAATAACAGCCGTCACCCTCACTGGCCCTTGGCTTTACCGCCAACGGATAAAAAACCTGGAATCTATCCAATTGGTTGAAAAAGAAATACTAAGAGAACATAAAATATACTACCGACAATTCATGGATATCTGGTTTAATTCTTTGTTTTCAATACCAATATCTTCTTTACTTGTAAAAACATTTTTAACTCCAAATCAAATCACAGTTCTTGGATTATTCATCGGAATGGCATCGGGTGTTTTTTTCGCCCAAGGAAATTACTGGGGCGGCTTAATTGGGAGCTTGCTACTAGCCGCAACAGCTATTTGGGATTGCTGCGATGGTGACGTAGCTCGTCTTAAATTTATGGAATCGGAATTCGGGGAAAAACTCGATACTATCTGCGACAATGTTATAAATATTTTCGTATTCACGGGAATTATGTTGGGAGTAGCGCACTCAAATGGACTGTCTCAAGCAATAATTCCTTTCCTTTTACTTTCCTTAGGAGGAAGTTGGATTTTTTATCTCATATATTTCCCAAAAGGAGGGAAAGGTTATTTTTTTAAAAACACTTCTGTTTATAATGTTATCCAGACTTTAGCCAGTAGAAATTTTATTTATGTGATTTTTATTTTTGGTGTGCTGGGCAAGTTGGACTGGTTTTTATGGCTTGCTGCCGTCGGATCAAATGTTTTTGCTTTATATATTTATCAAGCAAAAAAGGAACTAATTTGTTCAACTTTTGATAAAACTTTAAAATAAGTTTTTTAACTTTTAGAACCTCACTCTACTCTAGGAGTTTTTAAACTTTAGTTTCTTTCTTATTTTTAACTACGTTTCATAATCTTAATAAATAAGGCCACATTTACATTGGTAATATACGCTGATATCCTTACAAAAAAACACTCAGGTCTACCTTAAATGCCTAATCTTGATTTTAATAAACCCGCTCTAACAGTCTTAGAAACTGCATGTGCAGTTCTTCCGCTATCTCCCCCTGCTAACAACTGGTCGACCATTGATTGGTATTGGAAAAAAATATGCGGGATCCCATTTTTAATGCGAAATATTATCAATATTCAACGAGCCGGGATTAATTTTCTTATTATTTACAGCAAAACCGATGATAAGGCTCTTCATAAAAAACTCTCTCAAGAAAAAAAAATTACTCTTGAGTTAATTTTTGAGACTGATATTTCAGAAGTGATTAAAGTAACAAAAGGTAATTCTGTAGTTATTTTAAATAGTGGAGCGCTTCACACAAAGCAAGAAATAAAGTCTGGTATGGATCTGATAAATAATTCTACAGAGTTGGTTCACCCTGTAAACTCTGAAGCCATAGCCGAAACTCTTATCCAAATAACTCTTGGAAACGAAGCTCCCTTAACTAAATCACCCGATGACCAAAAATCGCCTGTTAATTTTTTACCAGGGGGGAAAAACTCGCATGTAAACAAGCTAGAAGATTTTCTCATTCAACAAGAAAAACTTATACAAGGTAGTGGACTAAGCAATGACAGTTTAATGGATAAATCTGTTACCCGATTTTTTTCCCGACAGCTTACTAAATTATTTTTAAAAACTCCTCTTAGCCCTAATATGATCACTATTTTAAGCCTTTTTATTGGTTTAATTTCAGCAATATTTTTTTTTCAAGGCTCCTATCAAGCCAATGTGATGGGAGCTACTCTGCTCTTGCTCTCTGCATGGGTTGATTGCACAGATGGAGAAATTGCTCGGTTAAAGTTTTTGGAGTCTAAAGTTGGGGCAAGGCTTGATATTATTTGCGATAACCTAGTTCATTTTTCAGTATTTTTCGCTATTGGCATGGGGCTTTACCAAACAAGTGGTAATAATATATTCATATTATTTGGATTGCTTGCTGTATTTGGAAGTCTTATTTCCTTTCTTTTTCTTAGTTCATCAATTATAGATAACAAAAAAAATGCTTCTGCTAACACAACTAATTTAAAAAAGAAAAAAACGCTGACTGCCAACTTGGCGAACAGAGACTTTATCTATTTTCTTTTTTTCATGTCGTTGGTCGGAAGAGTTGATATTTTTATATGTGTCACTGCTTTTGGTGCAAATATTTTTGCATTCTATCTTAGTTATTTAAAAATCAAATCAACCCTCCATATAAGCTGAGCCTTACCTATTTAAAATTAGAAGTTTTATTTTTTAAAGGAAACGTCCGTTTATAATTCAAAAACTCTTTCACTTGATTTAAATCTTCTACTACCTTGCAAGGAGGTAATGAGCTTAAAAAATGCTTCCCATAGCCTCGATTGACCATTCTTGAATCTAAGATAGAAACAACCCCTGTGTCTGTCCGTTTTCTTATTAGCCGACCAAACCCCTGTTTCATTTGAATTATGGCCCGTGGTATTTGATAGTGTAAAAATGGATCTATTGACTGTCTTCGCAAATCTTCTATACGTGCCTCTGTAAGAGGTTCGCTTGGAACATCAAATGGGAGCTTTGTAATAATGACGCTCTTAAGAGCATCTCCTGGAACATCCACTCCCTGCCAAAATGAATTGGTTCCGAAAATTACAGCTGGAGTTTCTTTAAAACGACGAATCATTTGTCCAGTAGGAATTTTTCCTTGCTTAAGAAGAGAGAACTTACCGGACAAATATTTTAGCCGATCAAAGACCTGATCCATCAATGCATAACTAGTAAATAGTATAAAAGTTCTTCCTTGGGATATTTCTACTAATTCTCCACAACGCCTTGCCATTGCAGATGCATATTTTTCAATTTCTTCAGACGGTTCAGGCAGGTCTCCTGAAATATAAAGCAGTGCCTGCTGAGAATAATCAAAGGGGGAGTCTAAAATACTTTGTTCTTGGGGCTCAAACCCAATCCTCTCTCGAATAAACTCAAAACCTTTTTGCGTCGCCAACGTAGCTGAGGTTAATACTACCCGGTCTATTTTTGAAAAAACCTGCTCTCGTAATTCTTCCGCTGCATTAACTGGAACTCCCTGAAGAACCACTCGGTTAAACCGTTTTTTCTCTACTATTTCTAACCAGTAAACGTATCCATCGAGATACTGATTAAGAAAAGCGGGGATCGAATTATTAAACTCCATACAACGGTTTGCTGCGGCTGTGATTTCTAAACGGTCTTCTTCTGATTGCACCATTCCTTCAAAACTTTTTAAATTCTCGTGCAGTTCTTTCATAGGAAAATAAATAGAGTTGTCAATAGCAATAGGCTTATAAAGTCTAAGAACACGGTCTTTTTTCCCATACTCCTCTAAAATACGAGTAAAAAAAGTCTCGACTGCTTTTTTGACAACTCCAACTTGGCTTCGTAAGTTAATCACATAATCGTGCTCAATGCGAGAAAGCAACCCCTTACAAGTACGCAAGTGGTATAGCCTATCTAAAAAGTAATATAAGTAGGAATTAGATATTTCCAGCCCCAGAAATGACGTAGCAGACTCTTCTATATTCTGCGCTTCATCAAAAATAACCGCATCAAATCTTGGTAACACTGCTCCACGACTGGCGACATTGGCAAAAAATAGATGATGATTAACTATTAGTAAATGTGCCCCAAACCAACTTTTTCTCTCTTTAAAATAATAGCAGGTACTGTATGTTTCGCAGTTTTTACCAAGGCATAGGTCTTTTTGTCTACCAACATCTTCCCATACCGAAGGAAGGGGTTCAAATGGTAAGTCTCCCTTTGTACCATTTGATGTTTTACTTACCCACTCAAAGATGGCCGCCATCTGCTTATCTTCCTCTACAATTGTAAAAAGACCTGTTTGACTTGCACGTTTAAGTCTTCTCAAAGAAAGATAGTTTTCATGACCCAAGCAAAGAGCGTATCGAAATGGAATTTTTAATTTTTTATGTAGGAGAGGAATATCATGATAAAGCAGTTGCTCCTGTAAAGTCTTGGTATAAGTTGAGACCACAACTTTTTTATTATACTTTACAGCCCATAAAATTGCTGGAATCAGGTAAGCTAAGGTTTTTCCTGTACCAGTTCCTGCTTCAACAATCAGATGATGTTGATTATCAAAAGTTCTGCCCACAGCCTCCGCCATAGAAATTTGTTGAGGCCTGCACTCAAAATCTTTTATAGCACCAGACAAAAAACCATCTTTATTAAGGTATTTCCCTACTTCTTTCTCAATCATATTCAAGTATGTTATGTGGACAAAACCTTCTGGTAAAGTAATTTTTCAACTTAGGAATAAAATTCATTGGGTTGACCTTAAGCATTAAATTTTCTATGCTAGGTAAGGTGTTTTTCACTCCTTTATTTTTGTATTTGATTTACAAATCATTTCTATATGCATAACTCTTGAGTCAACTCAATGAAACAGAAGATAATTTTTTAAATTTGGAGAGTTTTTATGAGAAAAACCGCCTTGATTATAGTACTTCTTTCTCTTTGTGCTATACCTGCTCAAGCCAAAGAAGACAACGAGCAAACTCTCAAAGATTCATTATCTGTGATACATGAAATAATGAACTCTCCCGACCATCAAATTCCGAGCAATCTAATTTCGCAAGCTAAAGCTATTCTCATTTTCCCAACTTTGGTCAAAGCAGGATTTCTCGTTGGAGCTAGATATGGTGAGGGAGTAGCCTCAATGCGTGCCAGGAAAACTGGTAAATTTGGTCCGCCAACATTTCTTACCCAAGGTGGATTAAGCATCGGGTTTCAAATTGGGGCCGAAGCAGTTGATCTTGTTCTGTTGGTTATGACGCAACGCGGATTGGAAAGTTTGCTTAAAGATGAATTAACTTTAGGGGCTGATGCAGCTGTTTCTGCAGGACCTGTTGGTCGCCATGCCGAAGCAGCAACCGATATAGGAATGCGTGGCGAAATATATTCTTACTCCAGAAGTAAGGGCGCTTTTGCCGGTGTTTCACTAAAGGGGACCGTAATTAGCACCGATGAAAAAGCGAACTTTTACTATTATGGGCGTTTTTTTAAGGCGAAAGATATATTAATGAGAGGAAAAGTTAAAAAAATTCCTAATTCTGGACAGCGGTTCATGGAAGGATTAAATTTCTTAGCACCGCCTAAACAATAAAATAACTTTAATTTATTACTCTTCCTATTTTTAACTATACTTCAATAGACAATCCATTTTTGAAGTAAAAACTTTAATAACTCAATCCTTTTATATAAACATAAATATCAAAAAATAATAAAAAAGTATTTTTAGCACTAATTGAGAGGCCATAAAAATATCAATTGATAACTTAAGTTCAAATATTTAGACCAAAGACCTAATTATTAAAAAAAGATCAAAATCTAAAACCTAAAGAACTAAACCATAAAAGTCCTAGACCTGCAAATAATACAATTCCATTTAGTTTAACTGCCAAAGAGTGAACCTTTTTAAATTTAGCCTCAAATAATTCTTTTTCTTCTGCAGAGTTGGCTGATTCTCTAAGAGTTTTCAATTTTTTTGACTTTGGACTCACAACTAGACCTGCATAAAACCATCCGATTATCATAACAAGCAAAAGGATTTGTTTGGGGCTAAAAATTTGTTGAGTACTGATCATTAATGAAGATAAAGCCATCACAGCACAAACATAACCAAAAAAATAATACTTAGGGAAAATGACTCCAACCACTTCTCCTGCTTTTTCGCGTTCCAATAAATTAAAAATTACCGGTGCAGTAAAAAATGAAAAGAAAATAATACTACCCACCCAACACACCAAACTAAGGATATAAATAAAATGAATGAGATTAATCAACATGTTGGGAACCTATGCAATTACAAAATTAATGTCGCGTTGGTTCTGAATCTTTAAAAAAACGCCTCTAGGTAATGAGAGTTGATTCAATTTCCTCAACAATTTTTAATGCGGCGACACCTGGCTCTTTGGCGTCACGAATAGGTCGACCCACTACTATTAGATCTGCCCCATTAGAAATTGCATCTTTGGGTGTAACCACGCGGCTTTGATCATCTTTTTTAACATCTGCCCATAACGGACGTATTCCTGGAACTACTGCCTTAAAATCATTACTGCATTCTTTCTTTATCAGGGTAACTTCTTCACCTGAACAAACAATTCCAGCACATCCTGATTCTTTAGCTATATTAGCTCGGTCTAGCACCAATTGTCTTAAGCTAAGTCCCTTCCTATAGCCCAGCTCCTCAAGTGCTGACTCTGAAACACTGGTAAGAACCGTTACAGCTAAAACTTCCAATCCAAAATCTTTTACTTCGGCTGCAGTTTGTAAAATTTGACTGCCGTCCGATCCGTGAACGGTTATGAATCGAACACCATGCGTGGCAACAGACTTTAGTGCTGACCTCACTGTTGCCGGAATATCATGTAACTTAAGATCTAAAAAAATCGATGCGGAACTATTTTGCTTTACTATTTTAAGAACATCAGGCCCTTCCTTAATAAACAACTCAAGTCCAATTTTAAAGCAACCGACTTTATCGCCGAGTAAGTGAACATATTTCTCGGCTTCTTTTCGGTTTGGAACATCCAGTGCGAAAATTAGCCTATTCTTTGCAGGTATGGATAGACTCACAAGAGATTCAGGTTAAAAGCAGCGTTCCAAGCAAGGAACTCATATTGACATTTCTACACGACCATTTTTTATACTCTACACTCGATCGATATTAGAGTTTTTAGGTAAATTTGTCCAGCGAGAGAAAAAATGATTTTAGTAATCAAATATTGCATCATGAAAACGAGACATAGTAGACCCATTAATCACAAAACTAGATCTCGTTTCAACCGCTTTTCCCGCGAGTTCTTGAAGCATCATTTCAGGAATATTTGCCCCAGCATGGATAGTATGCAAAACACCGCTCCCAAAACGAAGATTAACATCAGTAAACAAAAAATCTCCTGTCTCCTCTAAAAAGCCCTGAAAATTCGCAGGACCGCTTAGTTGAAGTTTTACACCTAGTCTTTCAACGGATTCAATAATATCAGGAACCAATTCTATTCGACTCACCATCACTTCGCCCGCTCGAGTTACCAGCCTTTCTCGCGGGACAACCACAACCGGAATACCCTTTTTATTTGAAAACCAGTCAATACTAAACTCTCTACCTTGAACAAATCGTTGGAAAATATGGTTTGGGAACTTTTTTGAATAAAAATCTAACTCGACCTGATCTTCTATTTTAAAACAATTTTTTCCTCCTTCCCCACACGGTTCCTTCGCAATTAAAGGGAATCCAGGGAATGGCTTTTTAGGATCAATTAAACCTGGAGAAGCAAAACTACTTTTTGCAAAAAAATCTGCCAACCGGCGCTTATCATTGCTAATTTGAATTAGAGTATGATTTGCAAGGTAAAACAATAAGTCCCCCTCATCAAACTCCGTGCGGTTTTTATCCATAAACTCAATGGCTTTGTTTGTCATAGGAAGAATGGCATTAATATTTTCCATGGCACAAATAGCTTTTATTTTTTCGACACACGTTGGTTCCGAAAATTCAGGAATTAAATAACTTTTATCTACAACATTTAACGCTGAAGAATGGGAGTCACTGTCCGCTCCAACTATAAAAATTTTTATAGCTGTTGATTTTTTAAACGAGCGAAGAAGTGAAACCCTCCAATTGGGCGCCAGAAAAAGTATACGAATACCTTTCATTCAGTCAGACCTCTATCATAAAAGTCGTTCAAATAGAACGTAAACGCTCTATGTCTCCTAAAATCTTTGCCGAAGCTCCCCAAATACAGTTGGTACTATTCCAATAAACATACTTACTCTCTCCCGCCTTAACAGAAGTATTTCTTTGTTTAGTCGAAAGTAGATCGAACAGAGGTATTTCAAAAAAACTTTCAACCTCCTCACTCAATTCACCAATCGTTGGACGTGCAAGTAAAGTAGCCACATAAGGAGTTATTTTATAACCTGTAAGAGTTGTAACAACAGGTAGGGTGGCATTAATCAAAACATCATCTAACTCCAACCCAATTTCCTCCCTCGTTTCTCTGAGCGCTGTTGACAATAAGTCACCATCATCTTTCTCGTACCTCCCCCCCGGGAAAGACATTTCCCCAGGGTGGATTTTTAATTTTTTAGAACGGAGAGTCATCAAAACAAAGATCTTGTCATCGTTAACGTACAATAGCACCATAACCGATGCTATCCGTGGACTCCAGGCTACTGGATCTCGAACAACGGGGTGGTGGTTTTCCATCTTAGTTTTTAAAGAGATTAAGTTCACAATAAACTGTTAATTTTATGATAAAAGCGGTTTGACCACTTAAGACCAAACATTTTTGTACTCGACCTCATCAAAGCCTACAGTTATTCGATTTCCATCAACTGCAATAGGACGTTTAACCAATCTACCATTACTCGAAAGAAGTTCTACTGCTTGATCTCCCGTCATGCTCCCTATTTTTTCTTTAATACTTAGTTTTTTGTATTGTTCTCCGCTGGTATTGAATAGCTTTTTCATCCCTTTCAATTTAATCGCCTTTTTTAATATTAATTTTGAAGGCGGAGTTTCTGTGATATCTATTTCGTTGTAGGAAACCTTACATGCATCTAGAAATTTCTTGGCTTTTCGGCAAGTTCCGCATTTGTTGTAGGAAAAAAACTTCATTATGTAATTGACTCCAAAAGTTATGTTAACTTGGCACCTAATTTTAATCCATTGTATATCAATCGGCTAAAACCTCAGGCTAAAAAATCAGCTTTAAATTCACACCAAGATTTAAAAAGCTTATCGGAATAACCACTATATATAGTGGTTATTTTATATTTACCCCCTAGAGGTAGTATAATTTTTCCTTTACAAGCCTCTTTGAATGGGCTAGTCTTTTACCAGATAAAGGGTTTCAAAACCCTTGAAACCATTGAGGATACAGGTTTATATGCTATTGAAAAGTCTGGAATTAGACGGCTTCAAGTCATTTGTAGATGGGACTCACATTGATTTCACCTCCGGATTTACAGCTATAGTAGGCCCAAATGGATGTGGCAAAAGTAATGTTTCCGATGCCATCCGATGGGTAATCGGAGAACAAAGTTCCAAATCTCTCCGTGGAACAAAATCTGCCGACCTTATTTTTAACGGTAGCTCCACCCGAAAGCCTGTTAACAGGGCCGAAATCTCATTAACCCTTAGCCGTGTTCCACAAGGAATACGAATTGCGAACGTACCTAACGTTGCAGACGAAGTTAAGGTCACCCGTTGCTATCACCGTTCCGGTGAGAGTGAATTTTATATAAATCAAGTGCCATGCCGACTCAAAGATATAACTGACTTTTTGCTGGATGTTGGTATCAGCCCAAAAGTTTTGTCTGTAATAGAGCAGGGACACATTCAAGATATAATCGTTTCAAAACCCGAAAATCGACGCATCTTAATAGAAGAAGCCGCTGGCATTTTAAAATTTAAACATAGAAAAAATGAAGCAATTCGCAAGCTGGATGCCTCAACACAAAATTTGGAACGTATTACGGATATCCTGCAGGAGTTGGGTCGTCAAGCAGAATCTTTGAAACGACAGGCAGCAAAGGCCGAACGCTACAAAAAGTATCAGGGTGAAATTAAAGAGCTTTCTCTGAAACTATTCGCCAAAAAAATTCGCCAAAATGCAACCAACCTAAAAGTAATTGAAGAAGAGCTTTCGGTTCAAGTTGAAAATAAAACCAAAAAAAATACCCGCGCTTCTTTTCTGGATAATCAAATCGCTCAATTGAATCTTGAAATTGAAGAAGCCCTAGAGCTCCTAAATGAAAAAAGAGAAAACGTATATCAACTGGCTAATAAAATAAGTAAGAACGAACATACCATTGAGCTAAAAAAAACACAGATTGGCCAAGAAGAAACAAATATCCATTCTGCAACAAATGAAATTGTTCATTTACAGCAAGAAATAAATGATCAAGCTAATCAAGTTGAAAACCAACGCGACCAATTAGGGGCATTATCAGAAGAAATAAATACCGCAGAAAATAGACTAGTGGAAGAAAACAGGGCATTTGAAGATAAAAAAGGAGAATTGAATAACCTAGATGACGAGGTAAAAAAGTTAGGGATACAGTCACTAGAGCTTCTTCAAAGTATTTCTAAAAAGAAAAGCAAAGTGGCAGCTCTTGAAAGCAGAGCTAGTTCACTAGAGCATCGAAACCAAAAACTCAGTAACGAATACGAAGAAACTACCTCTCTCAAGGAAGAATTCCTGGGTTTTTTAAATCAATCAAATTCCAGGGTTGAAAAGAAGCTAAAACAACTAGCAGAACTAAAAAGCAATCGCAAAGAGTTATGCAAAACAACCGAGAAAAAGCGCCAACTATTATCATCCGAAACAAGTCAATTGAATACTCTTAGGGAAGATTACCTAACAAAATCTTCTCTACTAGCATCGCTTAAAGAATTACGAAATAAATTCGAAGGATTTCAAGACGGAATTCGCTCATTAATGAACTCCAACGAAAACGGTGGCCACTTAAACGGGCTTCGTAAGATTCTAGCAGATGTTTTAAAAACACCCGTAGAGTACGAGGTAGCTATCACCGTAGCGCTTGGAGAAAAGCTTCAAAGTGTGATCGTTAATTCATATGATGATTCTGTTGAAGCAATAACTTATTTAAATGAAAACTCTTCAGGACGAGGTTCATTTATTCCTATGAATATGAAACCAAGTACAGACCCTCCCGTATATCTTAATGGCAATCCAGGTATCCTCGGAAAGGCATTAAATTTCGTGGAATGCGAAGGGGAATACCAACAAGTTATAGAAGCGTTACTCCGTAACGTAGTACTCGTTACTGACCTTGCGACGGCAGTGCAGGTTTTTCAAAAACCAGAGTTTAATGGAACTGTAGTCACTAAAAATGGTGAGATGATTGACTCTCAAGGGATGGTTTTCGGTGGGTCGGTCGATGAAAAAAGTTCTTCTAATTTACTTTCACAGAATCGTGAAATGGAAGAACTTGCAAATAAGAGAGACCTACTCAGTGAAGAGCTTGAATCTTTAATCAAAGTTTCAGATGAGACGAAAGATATTCTTGAAAAAATGGAATTGGAACTTGAGGAAGCAAGTAAAAACATTCACGAAATCGAACTGAGCTTGAACAATAGCCAGAATGAACAAGAACAACACCGAAAAGAGATAGAAAGGTTAGAGCAAAAGCTTACTTCGATCAAATACGAACAAAATGATGAGCAACGGGAACTTTCAGAATTAAAAATAAGCAAACAATCACTCGTGTCTGAAATAGAAAGTGCAAACCTTGAAAAAGCTCAAAAGGAAGAAACTTTAAGCCTCCTGCGCCAGCAACTTGATTCCTCTAGAACTCAACTGGAAGAAAATTCTAATAAAATAGCCAGCATTAAAGTCAGAATTGCTTCTTTAAAGGGAAAAAGAGAGAACACTCTGATTGAAATTAACCGACTCGACCTTCAACAAGATAACCATCGTCATCAGATTCGAAAACGTGAAAATGACACAGAAGAAAGTCAGCAAAAGATTAATGAAGTTCAAAAAATAATCAAAACAATTGAAGATGAAATTCTTAAGAATGTTCGAGAAAAGGATCAATTAGAAGAAGAAGCTATAACTGAAGAAGAAACCCTCAGAGAAAAAGAAGAGTCTGTCAAACAAATGGAGAAAGAATCAAAAGATCTTTCAAGAAGCATTCAAGAACTTACTGAAAAAATTTCAAAAGTCGAACTAACACAGTCCGAAATTAGCATTCAAATCGTTCATATTGAAGAACGTGCCTTTGAAGATTTTAACGTATCTCGCACTGAATTATTAAACCATCCTACCGAAGAGTTTAACGTTCAGGAAGTTGAGCAAGCAACTCGCGACTTGAAAGAAAAAATAGGTCGTATGGGTGAAGTTAACCTAGCTGCATTATCCGATTTTCATACAATTAACGAGCGCTTCCAATTTCTTAAAACTCAACAGGAAGATTTAGCTGAATCTATTCATATTCTCCATCAAACTATTGAACGAATTAACCGCACTACTAAACAGCGATTTGTTGATACCTTTGAGAAGGTTAATGAAAATTTTAAGAGGATTTTTGCCCATTTGTTCCGTGGAGGCAAGGCAGAGCTTTCTCTAACAGATACATCTAATCCGTTAGAATCGGGAGTCGAAATTAGCGCTAATCCTCTAGGAAAGCGTATGCAAAACCTAAGCCTTCTTTCTGGGGGGGAAAAAGCGATGACTGCAATTGCTCTTATGTTTGCTGTTTTTAAAGTACGACCGAGTCCATTTTGTCTCTTGGACGAAGTTGATGCACCTCTTGACGAAGCTAATGTCGTTCGATTTCAAGAAATGCTTAAGCAAATGTCCGAAAACACTCAGTTCATTATAATCACCCATAACCAAAAAACTATGTCGTTTGCTGACGTTCTTTACGGAATCACAATGGAAGAACGTGGCGTATCAAAAGCTGTATCGGTAAATCTCAACTAACACCCCCCCATCGCAACAAACTCTACCCAAATTTTTGCACATATTGATGGTTTTTGAAGCTTTACTTGCTTTCGAAATAATGAGAGGTAAAATCTTGGGGAGAAAATAAAATATTTAACTAAACCATTCCATTTTTTTAACTCTAATGAAAGAAGCTAAGGACATTGATGATAGTCTTGAATTTCTTCGTTCATTTGAAAAAAATGCGAATGAGACTGAATTAGGAGAACTTGTACTCCAAAGACTCGACCGAAAAAATAAAAGCCTCAACTTGCAGGGAAACCGATTCACCGAAGCTGAATTCAAAAATTTGTTTTCACTTGAATCTCTGAAATATCTAAAGTCTATCGATCTTAGTGAAACAGGAATGGATTCTAAGTCGATTGGATATCTTTGTTCATCCAAATGGCTAGAAAATACCGAATCGCTTTTATTATCTAATAACAATCTAGACGACGAAGGAATATTTTTGTTATCCAAATCAACTCACCTGCCCAAGCTTACCTCTTTAGATCTTTCAAGCAACGAAATTGGTTCATTAGGAGCAAAGGTCCTATCTCTATCTAAATCACTTATTAGTATTTGTAGTTTAAATTTGTCCTATAATCGAATAGAATCGTTAGGCATCCATTCTCTAGCAAGTTCTGATTTTGGTCGACGTCTTAAAAATTTAAATCTTCGTGATACTTGTATTGACAATAAAGGAATGAGTGGTTTTTCTAACTATCATTTAGACAAACTTGAATCTCTTGATTTTTCAGACAACTCAATTTCAGATAAAGGGATAGAAGCTCTAGCCCTATCAAATGTATTTCCAAATATTAATCAACTATTTCTAAATAACAATCATATAGGAGATGATGGTATATATGCTTTATGCCAGTCCAAAATGTTTTGCAATCTTAAATCATTATTTTTAGCAAATAATGATTTAACAACCGATAGTGCTATTTCAATATCAAAATCAGATACCCTTACTAAACTTAAAACTATAGATTTTAATAATAATGATATTCGTTCTGAAGGAACAAAAGCTTTATCTGAATCAACCAATTTAAAGTCTATCGAATATTTAGATTTGGGTGAAAATAGTTTGGGAGCTGAAGGCGCAAAATCTATTGCAGAAAGCCCATATATAAAAATATTAAAATTCCTTCGTCTAAATAATAATAATATTAAGGACGCTGGCGTAACGGTAATGGCTAAATCAAATAATTTTAACTTTTTAGAAATTCTTTGTTTAGAAAATGAAAATTGGATTCACTCTGAAGGCGCAAAAGCACTGGCAATGTCAAAAGCATTTCCCAGGCTACGACAGCTCGTATTGACTCTCAATGTAATTGGGGACGAAGGGGCTTTTTATCTTGCTGAAGCAAAAAACTTTAAATCCTTAGAACAACTCAATGTTGCTGGAAATAAAATCAGCCCCAGAGGTGAAGATGCTCTCAAAAACTCTCCCAACCTCAAACACATTAAAACACTTGAACTTGTTTGATTGATTAAAATTTTTTACTTATATTAGTCAAACGTTGGCGACTCAACAAATAGGTCTAGAGTTATTCTGAAAATTTTTTTCATATTGTAAACAGGTGAGGAGGGTTAGCCTTTTATTTCATAGCTAGAAGATTAAAGGTGTTCTGAGTTTTAAGAAACTGAGTTGCAAGGAAAGAACTAAAACCAAACCTTCTAGCGCAATATTTCTCAACTTTTAGAATTTTTAACCCTCCTTTGGTAAATAATTCTACAAGCCTATGCGGATCTATTCCACCAAATTGCCTTTGATAATCTGCATGATGGTACTCTTCGTCTAAAATTGATATTCTTTGCCGCGTCATTTTTCTTCTATAAAAAATCTCATCAATACTAGCTAACGTTTTATGCATACTATAACGAATGGGTGTATTGATATCCTGTTTAAGAGGTTCAAAGAATATAAGAAATACTCCTCCAGGCATCAATCTTTCGCAATATATTTTTATTATCGATTCAAAGTCATATAAATGATGCAATAAAGCTGAAACAATAATTGCAGAATATTTCTTATCATCAACGTTAGCAAAAGCTTCAACATCGCTTACAACTAATCGCGATTTTTTTTTATAATTGTTTGGAATTTGACTTTCCAACACACTTATCATTTCTGCTGATAAATCAACTCCTGTTATTTTATGGCCGCGTTTTAAAAATTCTAAAAATAAATAACCTGTTCCACAACCCAATTCCAAAATATCTCCACTTGTCCCATTCAATAAGGAACATACTTTGCTGACGGTTTTTCTTAATATACGAGATTGATAGAAATTTGTTTGCTCTGGGTGCCTGTCTAGATAGAACGCATCTTCAAGTTTATGAACTCGTTTGTTTTCTGCTAAAACCTTTTCTCTTGTTAGAGTTGATTCAGGAATTCTCATTTTATTAATCATTTGGTCAAGGCATTAACAAAAAAACGTTTCTCTGCTTTATTGCTTTCACACTCATTACAATTAGCGCAAGTATCAGGAAATTCACCTTTAAGATGTTGTTCTCGAAGAAGATCCATTTTTTCATTTTCCCACAAATTTAAAATTGTATCATTTTGGATATTCCCAATTGTGAGACTTGCATTATAATCTACGCAACAGGGGATTACTCTTCCGTCCCATAGAACAACCAGCTTCCCATAGTCTTTCCCAAAGGGTTCTGGACAAGCTTCATTGCGAGGACTAGTTATTAGTTTTGGCTGTAAACGAACATGATCTACAATTTTTTTCCAGTAGGTAATATAGTCCTCCGCATCCCCCTCTGTATCTTCCTCAACAGTAAACACAACACCCATTCGTAACTCTGGGCGTCTTGCCTCTTTTATTTGCTTAAGCTTATTAATATTTTGTTCAATTTTATCTAAATCTACTCCTCTAACACGCTTAAACGTCTCCGCTGAGCCGTCAATCGAAAATCGAATGATATCTAACTTACTATCAACAATTCGATTAATCATTTTAGCGGTAAGAAGGGTTCCGTTAGTATTCATTACAACATAATTGACCCCTTTATTTTTAGCATATTCAATCATTTTAAAAATATCCTGATGCAAAAGGGGTTCTCCCCAGTTATGCATACACAAGTGTTCGAGGTCTGGGCTATCGTCAATTATTTTTTTAAATAAATCGAAGTCCATGAATCCGCCATCACGAGTCATCCCTTCTGTTACAAAACAAAAAGTACAACGCAAGTTACAGGTATTTGTCGGCTCTATAATTAATGATGTTAATTTTTTTACTTCCATCAATCGATTACCTTATGCACAATGTAGTCAGGTCGATTTTGTATTTGCAAATGAACTCGGCCAAGGTATTCCCCTAAAAAACCAATAGACAATAATTGAACCCCTGCAAAAAAAGAAAATACCGCTGATAATACAACAAAGCCTTCAATTAAAATTCCAGCTACCAAGCGCTGATACAACAGAAACATCATTATCGCAAAGCCCATACCAGCACCCAATAACCCCAAATAAGTAACCAGGCGTAATGGAAAATTAGAATAACCCGTAATCAAATCCCAGGTTAAGCGAAGGAGTGGCAGGACTCCGTATTTTGTTTGGCCCACTTTTCTTAAATGATGATCAACTTCCACATGTACAGTGGGAACTGCCATCCAACTCATCAATACTGCCATATAGCGGGATCGATCTTGACATTGATCAATTTTTTCAATAACGCTTCGACGCATTGCGCGAAAAGAACTCAAATTTAATTTAAAACGGTTTCCAAACAATGCCTGTGCTAAAGAATGGAGAACCTTCGACCCTAAAATCCTTAATACACTATCCCGACGTTTACGTGGAATAGTTACAACAAGGTCGACTTCATCAGTGAAAGCACCTAACAACCTCTTTATTTCTTCTGGTGGATTTTGCAAGTCTGAATCAATTTGAACAACAATATTGCCCCGGCTTTCTCGAAAACCAGCCAGAACAGCAGCTTGCTGACCAAAGTTCCTAGTAAATTTTATAATGCGTATATTAGAATCTATTTTTTTCCATTTGCATATCAATTCGAATGAATTATCCGTACTGCCATCATCCACAAACAGCAACTCGTACGATTTACCCCAACTTTCGGCCTCTTTCTTTAGACGGGGATAAAACTCATGTAATACCAGTTCCTCGTTAAAAACTGGAATAACTACTGAGACCTGTAATGAATCCATCATAAATCCTTAATTTTAGCAAATTGCTTGGCACCGAATTCTCATCGGGAATTCTAATTATTGACTAATGGTTTTGATTCTCTTCAGTCAATATATTGCGCTCAAAAAGTGAAGGTGCTTTTTCTAGAGCAGACCTAATTTTGTGTCGGGGCGTTGGTTGGAGCAATTGCATTTCGCCACAACAATGCTAGTGGAGTATTTATCATGGATCGCATGATCCACTTTGGTTCGACTGCCCGGATTACATGTTTAAAGCGTTGCATGCTTAAATAAAATTTTCGATTTGCTTCCCGTTTTAGTTTGACCAGATCGTCTCCCTCCACCTCGCTTGCATTGCATGATGCAGCATCGAAAGTATACTCAGAGAAATCCTCGAAGTTACTTTCTCTAGATTCGATAAAAGTCTGTCTTAAATCTGTTCCTGGATTTGGAATTACCAGTGAAAAATTAGCCGTTGTTAAACCCAGATCGCATGCAAAGTCTATTGTTTCTTTCATCTCGTCGCGAGTTTCAGATGGAAATCCTAACATGAAAAATCCATGGACACTCATTCGAGCACGTGTAAGTTTTTCAACAACGTCATATATTATATTTATATCTAAATCCTTTTTTATCATGTCTTGAATTCTTTGCGAGCCGGACTCTATTCCCAGTGCCATCCTATATACGCCTGCCCTTTGCATTTTATCAATCAACTCATCATCAAAAAAATCTGCACGTAATCCGTTGGGGAACGATATATGTATATTTAAATTTCTTTCGATTATGGCATCTAAAACTATTTTTGCTCTTTTCATATTAACGTTGAAAACATCGTCAACAATGTGAAACTCTCTAACACCATATTTATTGATCAGATATTCTATTTCGTCCACTACCGCTTTTGGCGAACGATATTGAATAGATTTGTCAAAAATATCATGACAATAGGTACACTTAAAAGGGCACCCCCTCGAAGTCACCAAGGGAAGAAATTTTTTGTTTCTAAAAACAGGGAAGAAGTCCATGGAGGATTGAAAATTAAAATACCGTCCTAGGTTAATTAAATCATACTCCTGATCAAATTTATCTAGATCACGAATTACCGGTCGATCCGATGTGCGAACATAAGATCCATTTTTTTTGTACGCGATACCCGAGACATTTTCAATATTTCCATCCTGTTCCAAAGCATCGATCAATTCTACAATAGTAAGATCACCTTCCCCGCTTACCATCAAATCGACATTCGGATCATTTAAAATAAATTGAGGTTCATGTGAGCAGTGCGGGCCACCAAAAATAATTGTTACTTCTGGGTTTATCTCTTTCACCTTAGCGGCATCAATAAACCCATATTTACACTCAATGGTCATAACACCTATTCCGACCACTTGCGGCTTAAATGACTTCATAACAGAATCTAACTCTTCATCGGAAGAGTTAGAAATCCTGAGGTCAAGAATTTTAACTTGATGCCCAGCTCTTTTTAACACAGAACCTATCGCCAATAACCCTAGAGGCAAAACACGGGCCATAGATTTTTTTTCTGCTGCTGGTCTCAATAATAAAACTTTCATAACACCTAATCCTTATTTTTCTGATCCAATGTATTCAGACTGACAACAACCAAGACAACCAGGAAATATTTTTTCATTTTTAACTCGTTCACGAAACTCGCGAGACCTCTCTCCATCCCAAGGAGAATCATCACTCTCATTATCAAAACTTCCTAGCCTATAGTGAGGGCAACTAAAAACATCACCATAGGCAGAAAAAGCCATCTTGGTCCATGGAATATAGCAACGGTAATTCTTATAAGAGCTTTGATTCGAATAGTACCGAACAATTTCATCCGTTGTTATATAGTTCGGCGAAAAACGTAGTTGAGATGAATATATTTTCTCTCTTGTTAGCAATAAATCGAGTTGGCCTTTTAGTATTTTTGGGTTTATCTCTTCGATTAGTGGTGGTTTTTTTAATAAGTGATTATCCTGATCATAATCTTTTGCATGCCAATAGGTTGCAGGATTTTGTAAAACAAAATTACAGACATCAACTCCTAGTTTCTCAGCGTAGTCATAAAGGGGTGCTAAATCCATTACATTGCCTGAACTAATCACACAAGTCAGGTGTATTAAAGGGTATTTCCCACCTAGTTTTTTTCGTTGAGCTACAAGACGCTCTAAACCAGCTCGTGTTTTTTTATATGAACCAGGCACCACCGTGACCTTATCGTGAAATTCTTCACGGCCTTCCAGCGATACCCCCATATATAACAATCCCGAACAAAATAAAGAACGTGTGCGAAGATCTATTAATTGTTTCACCACATTTTCTGATAAAGACACCCCATTTGTAATAATGTGAACCTTGTGATTCTTGGTTGCGTATTCCAATATTTCCATGAAATCCGCCTTCATGAACGCCTCTCCACCGGTAAAGGTTATCAACGTAGATCGGGAAAGTGATCTAATAGCATGTTTAATCTGCTGGGTTGACAGTTCTTTTTTGTAAGTCTTATTATTTTCCGTATCTTCTATAATTTCTAGAAAGTGGCACATATCACAACGCAGATTACAACGATAAGTCACTTCAAAAAAAACATGCGCTGGAGGAAATGCTCGACCAGGATCAAGGTAATAGGGCAGGAAGGAATACAATCTAGGTAAAACCTTCTGTAGACTTTTTAGTGTGAACAAATTTGTCATTATATTAATTGGTATTCCAATTCAATAAAACGTCAAGACTCTTATCTCCAGCATTAAATAAAAGATCAACCAATGACAAGTTTGGTATAAATCCAGAGTATTGTTGTGCATATATTGGATGATCATATTTTTGATATTCCAACTCAACTCCCTTTTTAGAAAAATTTTTCTCCGATAGATAATCTTGGGCAAGACCGCCTGTAAGATAATGAGTTGCGTCCATCTTTTTACAAAGGTTTAAAATTCTGTCAGCTTTTGTTCCGTCCACCGAAAAGTCAGACGACCTAAAAGTCTGAGTAGTTATATTAAGAGCTCCCTTAAAATACTCCGTCGTCTCGTAACATAAATCTAGCAAAAAGTCCCATCGCTTTTGATAAATAGAATCAAAATACGGGTAATAATTTTCAAAAAATGGGGCGTTCGAATAATTAAATCTGATTGCGGAACAATGTTTTTTATTCCAATTGGTAGAGTTATCGATACGCGTTTCCTTAAGTAACTGAGCGTAGAGATTTTTTTGCTTAACAGGAACCGTCAACCAAGCCCAACCTTCATTAGTTCGTATCTTATTACGATTTCTCCAGTCACGCCTCGTATATTGAACATCATCGAGAAATACAAATTGATCCGCTCTAGCCATCAGCTCAAAATAACCAATCCACGGCAAGTAAGATGGCTGTAATATAACAATACGATTTTCAGGATGAGCCACAGACTCACCTTTGCTTATTTCTGTCCCCAGAGCTCTTTCATCCACAAAAATTTTTCCCACCAGTTTTTGTTATTTTGATAAAATTCAACCGTCTGTTGGAGTCCGTTATCTAAGTCAGTTTTTGCAGTCCATCCTAGTAAACGACTCGCTTTTTCAGTTGATGATATATGCCGAGAGACCTGACCTGGTCTATCTTTTACGTACTCGATTAAATTCTGAGGTTTATTGACAAGCCCCAATATCTTCTGCGCTATACTAAGGATATCCGTATCTATCCCTGTGCCCAAGTTTATTGCTTCACCAACCACCTTATCAGAGTCAGCGTGCATGATTAGGTCTAAAGCTTCGCAAGTATCCTCCACAAACATCCAATCACGCGAGCTCTTGCCACCTCCGTGAACTGTTAAAGGTTGATCATTAAGTGCGCTGGTAATAAAATTAGGAATCGCTTTTTCTAAATGCTGAAAAGGACCATAGTTATTAAACGGCCTTACAATAACTGCGGGAAGTCCATAAGTATGCACATAGGAGTAAACCAATCGATCCGCTCCAGCCTTTGCCGCTGCATAGGGACTCATAGGGTTTAAAGGATGATCCTCAGTCATCGGAGCTTTTAAAGCCGTCCCATAAACTTCAGAAGATGAAATATGGATAAAGCGTTCTACCGGATGGTTAATTATTGCATTTGCTAGTACCTGAGTGCCAATGACGTCCGTTTCAAAAAATAATGAATTATCATAGATAGAACGAGTTACGTGTGACTCAGCCGCAAAGTGAACCACTATATCACTATCTGAAACTAGCTGATTGACAATATCAGGTTGTGTCACATTACTGTGGTAAAACTGAAAGTGTCCGTTTGTTTTTAAATTATTGGAAATATTTTCAAGATTGCCGGCATAAGTGAGGGCATCAAGAAGCTGGATATTATAATTTGGATACTTCTTATGAATATAGTTAATAAAATTACTTCCTATGAATCCGGCTCCACCTGTAATAAGAAGATTCTTTTTATGAGAAGTCATTTTTTTGGAGAGAACCAGCAAAGTCAAATAATTACTTATCCTAAAGCACCCGCTGATTTTACATTAAAATTGTTTGAGTTACGACAAACGCCTTGATATTACTTTTCGGATAAAAATACCTTTTCCTTTAGAGCCTATAAGACCTTTAAATCGTTTTAAAATGGTTGCTTAGCCAAAAAAACCGTTTTGTCTAAAAAAAACATAATATGTTTTTGATGAAGATAACTCATTTAAATTTAACAACTTATTTAAAAATAGGCCTAATTCATAATAAAATTATGATTAGAGCAACTCATTATCCCCAGAGATCAGATCTTCTTACCGTTCTGAAGACAAAAACCAAAAAAATATCTTTGGATAACTTGTTAAGCTTTAAAAAAAATTAGATCGTGATTTTCAAGACACGAAGTATGGGGCCTTTTTGCGTAACTCACTCAAAATATCGCACCGATTTGTGGCTTATTTAAATCATCGCTACTAATTCTCGAACTGTCTCCTCTATACCTTCTGCCACCTCTGAGATACTTTTACCAAGCATGTAAGCAGGAGAGGTGATAATTTTGTTCTCCTTATCTATAACAATTTTCTGAACTTCGCAATCTTGATGCTTGCTGCCCAAATTTTCTATTTTCTGACTCCAGTCTTTGTCATTACCGATTGTCAGAGTTGGAGATGCTGATTCCTTTTCAAAAATTTTAGCGTACATGGCCGGTGCAATACATACCGCTGCCTGTGGTTTTTGTTTGTTTTGAAATTCTTTAACAAGACGACTAACTTCTGGATGCACTTCCGCATCCTCGCCCTTAACTGCCATAGTGCACAAGTTCTTTGCAGCACCAAACCCTCCAGGAAAAATCAAAGCATCGATATCGTCTGCCTTTATATCACTAATATCTTTGATGTCTCCACGGGCAATACGAGCTGCCTCAACCAAAACATTCCTTTTTTCTCCTCCAACCTCATCTCCGGTAAGATGGTTTACAACGTGCATTTGATCAACGTTTGGAGCCATACACACCGCTTCTGCTCCAGCACGATCAATGGCAAGAAGGGTTATGACAGATTCATGAATTTCTGCTCCGTCGTAAACCCCACAACCAGAAAGAACAACTCCAATTTTCTTTTTCATATTTATCTCCTAATTATATTTAGGCTAAAAAATAATGATATTTTCTAAAAACTTACATCAAAAAAATATCGATTTATGGTTCATAACAATTGGTAATCGGTAATCGACGATCTTTCCCAAACGCTTTAGGTGTAATTTTTATTCCTGGGGGACCTTGTCTGCGTTTGTATTCGCTCTTGTCTACCAACTTAACTATTTTTTTAATTTCTTTGATCGGAAGACCGGTTCCCTTAAGCTTTTCTATTCCTTTATCTTCCTCTATGTACCGGGCTAAAACTTTATCTAAAACTGAATAGGGTGGGAGAGAATCTGTATCCTTCTGCCCGGACCGTAATTCTGCTGAAGGCTCTTTCATAATAATATTTTCTGGAATTAGCAAATGGTCCTCATTTTTATTAATCCATTCCGATAATCGATAAACCCATTTTTTTGGGACATCCTTAATAACGGCAAACCCCCCTGCCATATCACCGTATAAAGTACAATAACCAACACTAAATTCACTTTTGTTCCCAGTAGTCAATACCAGCCAGCCCATTTTGTTCGAAAGAGCCATCATTAAGTTACCTCGAATTCTAGCCTGCAGATTTTCTTCGGTAGTATCCAACGGTAAGTTCTTAAATACTTTGGAAAGAATTTTTTCGTAGGCTAGCATAGCTTCTTCTATAGGGAGTGAAATGACACGCATTCCCAAGTTTTTTGCTAAAGCCTCCGAATCATCTATACTTCCTTGTGAAGAATACTTAGAAGGCATAGTAATACCCACTACATTTTCTGAACCGATTGCCTTGACCGCTATTGCGGCTGTAAGAGCTGAGTCAATTCCACCACTTAACCCAATAGTTGCCTTATTAAAACCATTTTTTTTCAAATAATCGTGAGTTCCAAGAACCAAGGCCTTGAAAACTTCTTCTATAGACTCCATCCTACGAACCCGACGCTTTGAAATAGTTGGCTTACTCACATGGTTTAAAACCGTCGGGACATAATATGTTCTAATTGATGAATTTATCGATTTTTTTAAATTTTGTTTTGCATTCTTCGGATGAATTTTTAAATCTGCATAAATCATTTCCTCTTCAAATGCATTACCTTTCGCTAAAAAAATTCCATCCGGGGAGGCCACAAGGCTATGCCCATCAAAAACCAACTCATCCTGACCACCTATCAAATTGGCATACACTATGTGCGCCTTGTATTGGCGAGCTCGCTGGCGGATCATGTTTTCGCGTGCCTTACCCTTGCCTTTAAAATAAGGAGACGATGAAATATTAAGAAGAACATCTGCTCGTCCTTTTTCGCAAATTTTTTGACCTGGCCCACTCATCTCCCAGATATCTTCGCATATAGTTAAGCCTATCTTTATCCCATTCATCACAAAGCAGGTTGGCTCATCACCTTCCACAAAATATCTTTTTTCATCAAAAACTCCATAGTTTGGGAGAATCATTTTTCTATAATTTCCAAACACTTTTCCTTTATGTAGCAATGCAGCGGAGTTATATAGACTTTTTTTAACCTTTTCAACATAGCCAACAACAGCGACAATTCCTTTAACACCTAACGCTAAATGGTTTAAGGTTTTTTTATTTTTTGCAATAAAATCATCTTTAAGAAGTAGGTCTTCTGGTGGATACCCTGTCAAAGTAAGCTCTGGGAATAAAACTAAATCGGCTCCATATTTATGGGCCTCCTTGAGGCTATTTTCAACACGATTTGCGTTATACTCAAAATCCCCCACAACCGAATTCATCTGAGAAATGGCTACACGCAGATTCACTTGAGAAGAAATTTGAGAATCTACAGCCTTTGTCTTTCCTTGGGTTTTCTTAATAACCCTTTGTATTGAGAGCGATTTTCTTTTTATTTTTCTTTCCCTCCCCATGCGCCTCCAATTTTCAACAAAAATAAAGATTTTTTTGCTATAAAAAATATTATATTATTTAAGTCTCTTAAAACATTTAAATAGATTATACTACAATCACACTTATTCATTTTTCAGAAATATCCACCCTTAAACTAATGGTCTTATGCCTGAATTATCTGGAGTTGAAGGAAGCATTAAGCACTGCATTGAAAAAAATGGTTTCCCAAAAAAAAGTGTGCGGTTACCCTTCAAATCAGTCCATGCAAGTTGTAAAAACCATAATACCGCACTAAAAGAAGTACTCAGCAACTTAACTCAACACAAAATTATTGGAACTATTCAAGGAGATTTTATTGAATTTCGAGCCAGCAATAATTTAAAGGCACAACCACATGCCCAAAAGCAAACAAATGGCTCATCAAAAACAACCATACCCAATATTGATGATCTCAATGAAATGGCTCAATCATGTATATCCAAAATGACTCCTGAACAAATGAAGGAGCTGCAAAACACGGTCTTGAATATGAGCGAAGAAGAAAGGGAAAATATACTCAAAAATTTCTCCCAACAATTCTTTAAAAACAAACCTTAAAAAATCATACAATTTTCTTTTAAATTTAAATGCTTATATTCGCTAAAGATATTTCCAAAAAAGATTTTATACATACCGCCGAAGATCAAGACCCTGAGCTCAAAAAATATATGGATTATCAAAGGTGTTTATTCCCCTACACTATTATAAGAGGTGGCTTAGACCTAGCGTATAAAGAGGTAGACGATATTCTAAACTATCTTGATAACGGTAACCAACCACCCAGCGATTCTAATCGGCAAGAATATCCTTCTGATATCCCTGACTGGTATCAATCAAGATTCCCATGGACAGCTAGCTTCATAAAAATTGAGAATATTCATAGCATTCTAGTAGTTTTAATAAAAGCTATGGACTCCTTCCGCACATATGAAAAGATGAACTCATATCATCTAATGGTTATTTATGATTCTAGTTTTAATATTATAGAGCTATATAATAGCTTACTGAAAGAATCTCCTGAAAAAGCGCGCGATATTCACCTAAGTCAGGATGAACCTGTTTTCTTTGACGACTTTATTAATAATTATTGGCCACATCTTGACTGGATGATTTTATCCCAACCTGACTTTGAACATGCGAAGCACTTAGAGCGAAAACAAAAAATCGAACTGGAAATTCAAGAAAGAATGGCTGACGGTGAAGAACCTATCAAGGCTCTGAAAAACACGAGCAAGCAGTTTGATATAGATGAAAGTTCGCTTGAGCTTTTAAGTAGAAACAAAGTATTACAAAATTTTTTAGGTTTAGAAACTATTTCATTAGATGAAACCCCATATAACTTATTGTGTGAAGAAGTTGACAGCGGCACTAAATATGGTCTCATGCCTCTAATAGACTCAGAGTTTTTAATAAATATGCGCCATCAAAAAAAATCGGGAACTTCTTCTTTGAAAAACTAGATAGATTCTTTGTTAAAGTTAAAAAATAATGCTACGTTATGGTCAACTTTATTCCGATAAAAAAAGACTTTATTGTAGTTTTCTAGCGATTGCTAGACAATCTGGAGATAAGTGTGAGCTGCTATATTAAATTTAATGGCTGGGCAGGAGAAGATTTAAATGGAACTACAGCCCGTTTTGCTAAAATTTTCAAAATGGACTCTGGCAAAGCAAGCCGAGCAATGCGAAGAATAATTAACAATGGAGGCTGGCAATTTCAATGGCCTGTTTCAGACGATCAGGCAAAACTAGCGCACAGCTATTGCCGCTGGCTTGGATTTGATTTAAAGCTAATCCCAACTAAAAATTTCTTCCAATCAAACAAAAATAATAATAAACCGATTAGCTCCTCTTCTTTGGAACTAACTAAATTTTCGCCTGAACTACTCAATCAACTTGTAGAGTTAACTGCCAATGTGAGTAACGCATTTACCATTGCTCTGTATAAAATAAATCTAAGCGGAAAAACCTTAACCTTGCGTCATTACATTTCTTTGAGCACAAACTTTAATCCAGAGATAAAAGTCGGTTTTGGAAAAGGTCTTATAGGAATGGTAGCGAAGAATAAAAAACTTCTTATTGAAGAAAATTACAAAAACAGCTCTGCAATAATTGATTTTTATAAGAAAAAAGAGGATTTAAAAAGCTATCTTATCACCCCGGTAATTCACGAGAGTCTCGAGGGAGCACTTTATATTGACTCAAAAGAAAGCTATAACTTCCCCACGAAACTACAAAAAATATTGTCCGGCCTAGTAAATCAGATTGCTTGGCATTTAAATCATGAAAGAATATTACCTTTGACCAACAAACCTAAATATTCAGGGAAAACCTCATAGTTAAGCAAATTTTTTTAAAGAAAAGCCTTTTACCCCAGATCCTTTGATAACATAAAATTTTTCTATCTAAAAAATTTAACGGAATGAGTTTTGCTGTAAAGGAATGTTACTTCCCCCAATCGGCCGTGCTCCTAAAACTGGAGTTAAGTTACTAGATCTATTTCTTCGATTTTTGCTTGTAACGGGCTTTCCTTCAATGGAAGATTTTTTTGGATTTTTTTGAGCTATCTTTTTTTCCTCTGATTGTTTTGCTGCCATCTTACTAACCATTTTTTCCCAAAGAACCTGCTTTTTGTCTCCCTTATTTTTCTGTAATAATCGATTATTTTTTTTTGACCTCGACTTTAGAACTGGCTCTAATTTAGCGACTTTGGCTCTTTCACTTCTATTCCCTAAAAGGGTTTTTAATTCAGAGGGCCCGCCGATGTTAATTTCTTTTACATCCCTTGAAAACTCAATTAAAGAATCAGGTGCACTAAAAATATCTGTCACATAAGAATTCATTGAACCACCAGAACCTAAACTTGCTATAGCTTTATTACCTGTGCCGCTTTTTTGAAGAGTCATTTGAATAACATCACTTTCAACTGTTTTTGCAAGTTGAACCGTACTTTCGACCGATACATCACTCACAGATTTTCCAGATCTACCTAAAATCTGATCCACAACACTGATAGATTTAGGTTGGCGTTGTATAAAAGCGATTTCTCCCAAGGAACCATCAGGGAGAGTTGCCAAGTCTTGGCCAATCAAACTACCATAATATGAAACTGTAACATCTTTATCATTCGCATTCTGAGTCATACTACTAACTTCAATATCATCTAATTCATAAATATTTATATCCCCTGAGATACTGTTAGTAAGGTCTATAGAATGTAATGTGGTTTCAATCGGATTTGCTGACATACCAAACCCATTATTAGAAACCACAATCAACCTACCATTTGCTGCTTCAATATCTGTGGACTTATCCGAGTCCCCGTCAAATATTCCACCACCTGTCGAGGTAAGTGAAATAGCAGAATCAGAACTATTCGATGAGGCCAGCGAACTAGTCAATGTCAAATCTCCACTGGATTGTAAAGTAATTGTTCCACCAACATCTTGAACTCCTAAGATATTCATGGTTTGGCTAGTTCCACCAACTTTTACAGACTGATTGCCTCCTATTGCCGAAGTACCTAGGGTGATAGAACTATTCGTCGCAAGTGTTGTGTTCGCTGAAGAACCGGTCGTATTAAAATTAACCGCACCCGTAAAATCATTCGATGTATTACTCAATGTGATAGATTGGTTATTCGCACTAGTGGTAAAAGTCGAATTACCTGCTAACGTTAATGCTGCTGCTCCTGTAATCCCTCCCGTGTTTGCAGTTGCGGTCAAACCATTGAACGTAGAATCTCCACTGGAAAATGCAATACTAGAAGAATTTAAATCAACGGTTGTTATATTGGTGCTGTTTGCCGAGCTGATACCGTTTACTGTCATAGCCCCTGCTGTATTATCACCGATGGCTAGTGTTCCTGCCGTGATTTTCCCCAATTCCGACCCTGTAATTGTCATATTTCCCGATGTTGATCCCAGCCCTATACTACCGCCATCAGATATACTAAGCGTTGTAGTTCCTACCCCGGCGTTAATTTCTCCTGAAAGGTCAAAGTCATTTGCTATAAGAGAAAGTGTGCTACCTCCAGTGGAGAAAATCCCTGCTGTATTGCTGAAATCTCCAGCACCATCATCGTTTGAATCTGCATCCAAAGTTGCTGTGCTACTTGTGGTTACATTTACGCTCTGGGTGATGCCATTTCCTGAGCTAACGCCTAAAGCCTGAAAGGTTGATGCATTATTAGAAAAATTAACACTGGAAGCGCTTGCTGTGATCAAGTTAAGTGCAGCGACA
>CAZOYP010000002.1:41472-73927 GCA_964584125.1 uncultured Nitrospinaceae bacterium
GACGTACCTCCAAGACCGATCGTTCCACCATCGGACACAGCTATCGTTGTCGAGCTTGTTCCGCTATAGATTGATCCAGAAAAAATTACATCGTTCGCAGTTATAGCAAGAGGATTATTTTCGGTAGATACTGTTTTAGAGGTACTGATTGAAAAATCTCCTACACCATTACCATCGCTATCCGCAGTCATAATTGTGGCACCTGCTGTAGTAAAGTCTTCACTTAATGAAATGTTGCCGACTGAAGTAAGTGTAAATGCTCCTGCCCCCGTAATACCACCAGAAGTTGTCGACATAGAAAGGTCACCCCCTGCGGTGAACGCTGCTCCAGCCCCAAAATCAATCCCCGTTGCTCCTGCCAAAGTCAGGGGGCCCGCGCTAGTTATGGATGTAGAGTCAATAGAAAGTTTTCCTGTGTCTGTTGCTATCGCTAGACCACTTCCGAAGCTTGCACTACCAGCTTGAGCTGTTAATGAATTAAAAGTAGAGTTGCCATTAGAAAAATTAACACTGGAAGCGCTTGCTGTGATCAAGTTAAGTGCAGCGACATTAGTACTGTTCGCGGCAGAGATACCATCCACAGTAATATTACCCGTTGAACTACTACCAATGTTCAATACGCCCGCAGTTATATTGGCTAGCTCTGTGCCGGTAATACTCATATCACCAGACGTACCTCCAAGACCGATCGTTCCACCATCGGACACAGCTATCGTTGTCGAGCCTGTTCCACTGGAAACTGCACCTAAAATATCAATATCATTTGCAATGATGCTAATACTTTGGTTATTTGTAGAAGCAATGGTTTTACCGGAGGTAATGTTAAATGCTCCTGTGCCATTTGCATCATAGTCTGCATTAAAAACCGAAGGCCGCTCGGTAGATACGTTACCGTTAACGGTAATTCCATTGCCTGCATTTATTGTAGGTAAGTTAATTGTAGTATTCCCTGTGCCAAACTCTACTGAACCATTAGTGCCACTTGAATTTAATGTGACACCACCTGAAATATGCGCGATATTTACTCCATCGATATACATATTTCCACTTGAACTGTCTCCAATAACTAACTTTGCTGCAGTGATGTTACTTAACTCACTCTGCATCAATGTCAATCCGCAGGCAGAACCGTTACAAATAGTAGAAACTGTAGAGGCATTAGCGCTTGCTGTTATGCCATCCAATCCAATTGTTTCGCCGTTCCCACCAAGAATAGTTAATGTTCCAGTACCTGCGTCCAACGCCCCCGATAAAGAAAAATCTGTCCCTGTAAGAGTGACATCTCCTCCATTGCTATCCATCGCTCCAACTGACAAAGTGGCCCCTCCTGTAAGACTAATATCACCTCCGTTTGTATCCATTGCCCCAACCGACAAAGTCCCTCCAGCACTCATAACAATACTTCCACCGGAGGTTTCAATTTTGTCCGACGTATCTGAGAAAGATATATTGCCATTAGTTGCAGTGAAGGTAACGCTTTGCCCGCTTGTTTGAGCAAAGTTTAAACTGTTACCTAAAGTAATAGAGCTAGTAGCAAGCATATCTATATTGGTGGTAGACGCGACTGCTTCCAAAATATTTTCGTAGGTTGTAAAAGAAGTCGCTGCACTAGCAGAGGCTGTACCCGATCCTCCGGAAATAGTTATAGTGTCCGGGTCTAGTAGAAGTGTTCCCGAGTTTCCATTTGCAGCGGTTGTATCAACATTACCAACAAAGTAAAGTTCTTCTTTACCTGAAACTTCTACGAACCCACCATCACCAAATAACCTTCCACCTCTCGACCTTATGGTTCCAAAAAATTCTGTTCGGCGGTCTGCCCAGAAAATGGTTCGACCTCCACTACCTCCAGTCACCGCATCAGCAAAAATAGAAACATTAGGCCCAACATAGTTTTCTGTCGCTGTTGGAATCAGACCTAATCCCTGATAATCACCACCAACTAATAATAAGCCCCCTCCGGTATCACCTGACACATCAATACGCGCATTATCATAAAGGCCTACTCGGTTACCCAAAATATGAACGACACCTCCTGTCTCACCAGTTTCAAAACCTGTTGCATTGATAGTTCCAGAAACGTTGACCAATCCATCACTACCACCCGTAAGATAAATAGAACCATTTTTTTTTGTTACCGACTGTGCCTGAATATAACCAGACATATTGATTACACTATCGACTAAATTCTGCGCAGTTCGAACATCCACTGCGATCGTCCCACCATCTGCATAAATGCTCCCACTGTTAGACACGAGCGAGTTTAATTGTTTTCCGTCAAACCCTGTTACATCTTCTAAAGCCTGACCGTCTAAACCCAAGTTAACCAACTGGTCACCATATAGGTCGAGAGTGAAAGTACTTCCAGCCGCAAGGCTTACTTTTCCTAAACGTGCATTAATAATTCCTGTATTTTGAATTCCCGGTGCAACAAATGCGACCAAACCTCCTTCTGCTGCAGTAATAGACCCCTGGTTGGCAATTGTATTCGATAACTCTGGAGAGATAGAAAAGTGGTATTGTCCGTTCATGAAATTTGTATTCGATATATCGCTTGTCGTAGCAACTAAGCCGTGAACATCAATTTCTGCTCCATTACCAAAAAGAATGCCGTTACGGTTTATCAACATTAAGTTCCCGTTTGATGTTAGTTTCCCGAATATTGAAGATGGGTCGTTGCCAATCACGCGGTTCAGTGTTACTGAAGTTGCAGATGGTGCTTGAAAATTGACATGCTCTCCCCCAGCGATATTAAACGAGCTCCAGTCAATGATCGACTTATCACTACCCTGAGAGACGTTAAGCTTACTGTCTGAAACCTGATTAATTGTTGCTGAACCCAACTGCACCGTACCATTAGTTGGTAAGGCATAAACCAGGGATGGGAAAATACCTAAAAGATATGTTAGGAGTGAAACTAGAAATACAAGACCTCTTCCTGGCCTTCTCATCTGCTTAATTAAATGGTTATTGCAAGAAGAGTTTTTCGCTTGGGAAACAGACTTTTTTTGTTGCACACCCGGATGGACCGACTGAATTAAAACTCGTTGTCCTATTTTCATTAAATTCATACTATCTTCCTTGCAGATTTCAAGATCAAACAATGTTGAAAGTTTTAATTTCGAGACAGCCTTCATGAAAAAAACTGCTTATTAAACTCGCTGCTATCAAAACCTTTTAGATAAGCTGAAAAAGAATCTCGGGTCCTGGTTTCCTTCCGCAGCAACATTATCTGATACAGGCTTATTCATCTCGAAATAACCAGAAACTGAATCGGTCAAGTTAAACTTCACCCCTAAACCTATCGAGGTAAGGTCTTGTCGTTTAGCGCCTGTAGAAGTTTGAATCTTATTCCAAACAGATCCATAATCTAAAAAGCTGTAGACTTGTAAGTCTGACAAATAGTCCCATGCAGGACGAAATGCTCTCTGCAATTCGATTTTAAAGGCAACTCCGTGGTCACCAGTAATTTCTGAAGAATCGTATGCTCGGCCATACTGAGAACCACCTACCCCAAACTCTTCAGATGCGAGTAGTTTGTCGAAGGAAAATTGCCAAGAAGCAGAACTCAATAAGTTCCAACTAGGTGCCAAACTCTGCATCCTCATGAAACTTCCAGTCAGTTTTGTAAAATTACTTTTACCCTGTGATCTTGAAAGGTTTGACGACCCTGACTCCGTAGCATCAAAAACGTTCAACCCCTGATTCAAATTAAACCGGATGAGATTTACCCCCTTGTACTGGTCAGCGTAGTCATAAGAGAGCCCAATATTCATCACTCTCAAACGATCTTCCGAATCTAACGAACCAAGAATTTTTGTCGACGAGTTCCTTCCTGTGAAACCCAAATGACCAGTTAAGTTTTTTCCGCGAGACCGAATAAATGGGTGCGTTAACCGCAAAGTAATGGTTTTACTATCTCCGTTAATATTAAATTGTTTAAGACTAGAGCCTGGTTCTGAATCACTTAGTGATCCAGAAAAAAATAATCTCGTACCCTCCTTATTGATCGGAATATCGTAAAATGCATTTAGAAAAAGTAACTCTTCCGTTTGACTCGTAACCACTCCCTGCAAACCCGATCTACTGTGATTTCCAAATAATGAATTCACAGTCAAATCACCCGAAAATTGATATGGACCATTGAACTTTGAACCACGGTTATCAGCTCCAACGTGACCCTCGAAAGCCTTATCAGCTAGGACCAAAGTCATTGTCGTAGCACTTGGTTTATCTTCCGAAGGTGTCAAAATCGACTTCGCCGTCACCCCAGGTAAGTCGTCTATCAACAACAAATACCGTTCCAGATCAAATGCACGTAAAGGACGTGATTTGAGAATTTTTTTCCTGTAGTGATCTATCAACTTTCTAGGGCCGCGGACAGGCCCTTGAATATTTATTTTATCTATATAGCCCTCAACAATCGTCAAGTAGACAACACCGTTCTTTATTTTCTGAGGTGGAACAATCGCCTTAGATAAAATATAACCATCGTTTCGATACTTATTTGTTATCCTTTGAGCTATTTCATAAATATCCTTAAGGACTAATTCCTTTTTTAAATAGTCGCGATATAACGGTTTGAAGTTTTTTTTGTCATAAATGGTTGTTCCTTTAATGAACAATTGCTTTAGAACAAACTTGACTCCTTTTAAATCTTCGGGAAACACCGGCGCCATACTTTTGGGTTCGATAGGAACAACCGAAGACTTTGGACTCGATCGCTTACCAAACCTACGGTCAAACCGATGAGGTGCTGCCTGTTTATAAGCACGGTCCCGCCCTTCCGGTGAGATTTGAGCCTGGGCCTCACCACTATGGAGCGACCAGTTGAACATGCCCACTAGAAAAAAAATTACTACTCTAAAATGATTTGACCCTATAAGGGCTCGAGAATTCTCCACCACAATTTCCTATCGGCTAAATTCAACTATTTGTTAATCATTTAAAAGCAAGTTTTAAAAATCCCTAAAAACAAATAAATCTTTATTTATCAGTACTTTAAATAAGTTTTTAAAAAATATAGCCAAAGGTACCTTAATCGGTCTATACCTGTGGTTACAAGTCCACCTCAAAATAAAAATTATTGTTTTATAATGACTTGTATACCCTTGAGGGTAAAAGCAAAGACTATGCCAAGCTTCGGACGACCATGATAGAGGAGAAAGACATTTATTTATAATGCTTTACTGATTTTTTAAGTGCTTTGAGAGAATGAAGGTTGTTACAGGCTGGGAAAAACCTACCTACTCGGTATCATTTTGATAAATTCAAGGCAAAACTCTTCATATCAGCTTATATCCAAAAAATAACCCGGAAACACTATCTTTAAAAAGCAAATCATTCTATTCCTCTACCGGGTGATAGCAGTCTTAGAAAGCTGGGTTTAAAATAAGTTCATCCCTTTATGCTAATATTATAGGTATTGATTAAATTTCACTTCGATTTTTAAGAACAGCAACCCAATCTATAAGCCTTTTAGCAATTGTCCACTCAGAAAAATTCTAAAACACTGATAAATAAAAATAATTTTACGGATGAAATACGCCTACAGGGAACTGATGGTATTCGTGGTGAGGTAAAACTCTCTTCTTCAGAAGAGGCCGAGAATTCGACCCCGCAAGAAGTTTTCTTAGAACTTGGATACATTACAGAAGAATTCATGGAAATGTATGCCTACGCTTACACAAGGCAATTGATATCTGTAGAAAAAACTCCGGTCAAAAATAGTATTGTTGTTGGATGGGATCCTAGAGACCCAAAAGGTAATCATACTTCTGCGGTCGTTAAAGGAATATGCAAAGCAGGCCTAAATGTAATCGTTTTAGGGGTAGTCCCCACCCCACTTGTACCAATGTATATGATATATAAAAATGCTTGTGGTGGTTTTATGGTTACTGCTTCTCACAACCCAAAAGATCAAAATGGAATTAAAATTTTTTCTTCTTTTAAAGGTCTAAAACCACTACCTGATAATGACATAATCCTTACGCGTTCAGTCCTTGAATTAGAATACTCGAGTCTGGGTAAACTTCCAATCATAGGAAAATGCATTGACTCTCGTAAAGAAGCATTAGAATTATTTTATAACTTTTCTATAGAACAAAAAAATACATGGATCCCATTCGGGTTAGAAACAACTCTTTTCAAAAATATTACACTGTTAGTTGATCCAGCTAACGGGTCACTCTCTGAAATAGCAGCAAAAATATTCCGCAAGGTCGGGTTTAGAAATGTAATAGAAATAAATTCAAAACTTAATGGCAATGTAAATCTAAAGAGTGGTGTAGCTGACTTAGAGGGCAAAACCATAATAACAAAAGAAATGATTAAAAAAGGATCGGGATTGTTTTCAGAGCATTTGACTATCACAGAGTTGTTTCGGCTTGGACGCAGAAACCGGGCTTCAGTTGCCAGAGGAAAGCAGAAAATTTGCGGAGCCATTTTTGATGCTGATGGCGATCGATTCTATAGACTGGATTATGATGCTTCGAGGGATGCCCTTATTGTCATGAACGGAGACAAATTGGCTTTCTTTCAAGCCAAATATCTCATAACCACTAATCCTAAACGATACAAAGGAACAAGGTGCATTAATACTGTTGAAAGCGATCTAAATATATCGACTGCTTTAAAAAAACAAGGATACCTCCCTCTACTAACTCCTGTGGGAGATAGATGGATTCTGCTAAAAATTGCCTTGCTTCTTGCTGAAGAGCACATTCGCATGGTGCAAAAATCAAAAGAAAATAGCGTGTTACTATCCAGCATACTTAAAAAGTGGAAAGATTTTAAAAGTAAAGATTCTCTAAACGTTCTTAACGTAGAAAAACTGGACTCAGAGTTAGGACGGTTCGACAAAGTTAAAAAACATGTAGAACGTCCCTCAAGTACCAAAAAAAATACTTTTTTTTCTATTGGTAGCGAGGAAACGGGGCACTGTATCACTGAAGGCTACCTTACTCTCAAAAATAAAAAACAAGTATCCGTTTTTTTGGGTAACGGGGTCAAAAGTGCGATAAATACATTTGTTTCCACCCAAGTTTTGCTAGAATCGAAATCAACTCAAGCCTATTTTTCTAATCTGAATCGACCGTTTCCCCTCGGATATAAAAAAACTCTCTATACCTACTATGTAAATAAAAAACTTTTTTACAGAAATTCTCCGCTATGGAAACAATTAAAAACATCTGTATATCAGGAAGCTCGCAGCAAAAACTTTAGCCCACGAATCACCAGTTTTTATGCAGAGCCTGATATGTTGTACATCGTTCTTAATTTAAATAAAGGTGATCATGCAGCAATTTTTGTTCGCAACTCTGGCACTGAAAATAAAATAGGAATTAATTTGAGAGGGCCTATGAAGAGTGCTGCGAAATTAAAGTTTATCGGTGAAAAATGTATTCGAATACTACTATCCTCCATGAAGGATTTTGAAAACCACCTTTACAAATTAGAAAAAGATATTCTCAACCAACTAATTCATGGACCTGTTTCAAATACTAAGCTAAAGTTTAAAAAACCTTTGGGGAACAGAGTTCTTTCGGAAATGGGAAAGCAGGACCTAATCAAGCTAACCGAGAATGGCCATGCCCTTACTTCACTTGGAAAGTGGTATCTATCGATTAGATAAGATGAAAAAAACCGAATGACTGACGTATTATTTGTTCAATTTTTATTAGGATATAAAATATTGTTTTTCTCACAAATGATCAGTGCCTTGAACGGTAATTATGGGAAATTCTACTTTCCTATATATTTAGCATCATGAGCTCTTTTTCAGATATCTATTTCACGCAACTCGACAGCTTTGCGCACAAAAACATTTTTCAAAATACAGAACAAGTCTGGGACCCCCTTAAAGACCTTAATAAAATTATCATAAGAATATTAGAAGGTAACAAAACAGGTGATGCTATCGAATCCATTCCTGGTATTACCGTCGACACCAGTAATTCAGTTAAGGGTATTATTGTGAATCGCTGGATAAAACTCGAAGCTCCTGTTATATCTCAGTATCTTGATATTCGGATTGACAGTGGGACAATTCTGGAACCTACGGCTATCATCAAAGGCCCTGCGATTATAGGGAAAAATAATGATATTCGTCAGGGGTCATACTTAAGGGGCAATATTATGACAGGAGATTGTTGTGTAGTAGGTCACTGCACAGAAATTAAAAACTCTATTTTGATGAATCATGTAGAAGCTGGCCACTTTAATTACATAGGCGACAGCATTCTAGGAAGCTATGTCAATATGGGCGCTGGTTCACGACTGGCTAACGTTCAATTTCGCGGATTACAAGAAAAAATTAGTAGTGTGATCAACGATATTGAAATACCCATTGAAAACAAAACAATTTCAACTGGACTCTCAAAATTTGGCTCGATCATAGGAGACAATGTAGAGGTTGGTTGTAACGCCGTATTATCACCTGGCACCCTGATTGGGAAAAATACCTGGATTTATCCAAACTGCACTATAACAAAAGGTTTTCACCCCCCTGATCATTTCATAACCCTTTCAGAACGCAAACTAAAATCTCGCCCCAAATAAACCTATTTTAAAGGTTCTTTGTGCAAATTCTCATCGAATGATTCATAACAAAAGATCTGCAATTTATTTTGATTAACTAATTGAAATTTTAAACAGAGAGAAATCACCACTTTGCGAAGTTTATTGCTTTGAAAATAACAGTTAGAGTAGTATGTTTGAGAACTGAGAAAATCCCTTAAAAGTGATGATAAAATAAGTCAAAACTTACTCTAGGAATTTTGAATGTTGAGCGAACCCATGAAAAAAAACTGCGGATGTGGCGGAACTGGCAGACGCGCATGATTTAGGATCATGTGGGGCAACCCGTGGAGGTTCAAGTCCTCTCATCCGCATTAATAATTTTTTTACCTTTATGACACTATGAATATTGAAATAGAAGATATTGACTCCTGTAAAAAGAAAATCAAGTTTGAAATTGCCCAAAAGGATTACCAAGTCCAAGTTCAAAATTCTTACCTCAGTCTTGCACGGCAAGTAAAGGTACCAGGGTTTCGCCCAGGAAAAGCGCCAATGTCCATGCTAGAAAAACGATTTGGATCAAATGTTAAAAAAGAAGTCATGACCCAACTCATTAGTGAACGGCTTGCTGAAGTAATAGAAGAAAAAGGATTCCGCTCTGTAAGTCCACCAAAGCTCTTAGAAGTTGAGGCGGAGGAGGGAACAGATATAAGCGTGTCCGCTTCAGTAGAAATTGTCCCTGAGTTTGAGATCAAAGACTATTCGAAGATGGAAGTTCCTCTTGAAATCACACGAGTAACTGATGAGGATGTGAATCAGGTAATCAACTATTATCTTGAGCGCCAAGGCACCAAAGTGCAGGTAACAGACAGGCCCGTTGAAAATAAAGATTTTGTTAAACTTGATTTTAAGGGAACTTTTAACAACAAAACCTTTGAGGGTGGCGAAGGTAGTGATCATATAGTTCAAATTGGCTCTGAGTACCTATTGAATGATATGGGGAACCAGCTTATAGGAATGTCCGTAGGAGAAGAAAAAAGTATTCCTGTTAACATTCCCGAAAATTATTCTGCTAATAAATCTATTGCTGGTAAAAAAGTTGTTTTTCACGTTTCTCTAAAGGGAATTCAGAAAAATCAGTTACCCGAATTAAATGATAGTTTTGCTAAAAATGTTGAACCAAAAAATAAGTTCACCAGTTTAGAAGATATGAAACAAAAAACTAGGTCTGAGCTTGAAGAACATTCGCGTGGAGATGCCCTTAGGGGAGCTAAAGAGCTTGTTACAAAAAAAATTACAGCAACAAATCCTATTGAAGTTCCCGAAAGTTTAATTGATGAACAAATCAAGCATATGGTCACTCAAGCTTTAAAAAAGAAACAACGGGGCACAAACCAAACAGAACCTGTGAAAGAAGAAGAGATACACGTAACAGACTCACAGAAAAAAGACTACCGGGAAGACGCCATCAAACTCTTACAACAGGAACTGGTTCTTGATCAATTAGCTATTAACCTCAATATTACGATTAATGAAAATGAACTCGATGCAGAGGTCAACAATATGGCACGCATGTTAGGTGAAAAAGATGCCCATAAAATGAAAAAACAATGGGAGCAAAATGGTGTCTTGGTTAAATTACAAAGCCGGATTAAACGTGATAAGACGCTCGATGCTGTGATGAAGGAAGTTCGGATCAAGGAAGAATTTGTTGACAGAAAACAACATATTGACAATAATTGAAGAGACTTTACTGGTCTTAACTTATTTTTATATTTTATTCTAATAGTCATTAGGTGCTCAATCGACTAGCATTGAAATAATCTAGCCTTATAAATATTTCATAATTGAAAAAGAAAGAGAGTATATGACCGAAACTTATAACCAGTTGATTCCAATAGTAATTGAACAAACTAGTCGTGGAGAGCGCTCCTACGACATATACTCGCGCCTGCTTAAAGATAGAATCATATTCCTTGGCACGGGGGTGGACGATAATGTAGCCAATGCTATTATAGCCCAAATGCTTTTTTTGGAATCAGACGAGCCAGATCAAGATATTTATCTTTATGTCAACAGCCCTGGTGGACAGGTAAGCTCAGGAATGGCCATTTACGATACCATGCAATATATCAAACCAGATGTGCAGACTATTTGTATCGGGCAGGCAGCTAGCATGGGCGCCTTGCTATTAACTGCTGGAGCTAAAGGAAAACGCTTTTCTCTTCCACACGCAAGGATAATGATCCACCAACCAAGCGGTGGATTTCAGGGCCAACATACAGATATTGAAATCCAAGCAAAAGAAATATCCCGCATTCGAGAAATCCTGGATGGGATACTAGCCACACATTCTGGGCAAGACTCTAAAAAAGTTCGCAAGGACACAGAAAGGGACCACTATATGACAGGTGAGGAAGCTTTGAAATACGGTTTGATTGATAAGCTGATCACTAAACGCGAAGAATCGGAAAATAAAGAGGGCGAGAAAAATAAAAAGGAGTAGATCTTGACTAAGAAAATCAGCGGTCTTTTCTCTTTCCCCTCCTTCTAGAGGAATGCTATGAGTAAAAAAAAGCCCCCAAAGAGCAATAACTACAGATGTTCATTCTGTGGTAAGAACCAAGAAGAAGTTAAAAAGCTAATTGCCGGCCCGACCGTTTTTATCTGCGATGAGTGCATCGAACTATGCAACGAAATCATGGTCGAAGAATGGGCCCAGGCAAAATCCGAAGATGTACAACATCTATTAAAACCTAAAGATATTTATAGTCACCTCGAAAACTATATTGTTGGGCAAAGTCGTTGTAAGCGTATACTTTCAGTGGCCGTTCATAACCATTTTAAGCGAATAGAAGCTAACGTAAATATGGACGAAATAGAACTTCAAAAAAGCAATGTCCTGCTTATTGGCCCCACAGGTTCTGGAAAGACTCTGATGGCCCAAACTTTAGCAAAAATTCTTGACGTTCCGTTTTGTATTGTTGATGCTACAACGCTTACCGAAGCAGGTTACGTTGGGGAAGATGTTGAAAATATCATCCTAAAACTACTACAGGCAGCTGACTACGATGTGGAGAAAGCAGAACGGGGAATTATTTATATTGACGAGATTGACAAAATTTCTCGCAAAACAGAAAATCCGTCCATAACTCGTGATGTCTCTGGAGAAGGTGTACAGCAGGCTTTACTCAAAATTATAGAAGGTACCACCGCTAGTGTCCCTCCGCAAGGCGGAAGAAAACATCCTCATCAAGAATTTTTGCAAGTCAATACTTCCAATATTTTGTTTGTTTGTGGTGGGGCATTTGTTGGACTTGATAGTGTGATCCGTGATCGCGTAGGAAAGAAAACACTTGGGTTCAGCCAAACACCTATCTCAAAAAGAAAAGCAGAAACGGAAGCTATTCTAGAAAAGGTACAACCAGAAGATCTTCTTAAGTACGGTCTCATCCCAGAATTTGTAGGTCGATTTTCAATTGTCGCAACCCTTAACGAGCTCGATGCAGCTGCTTTAATGAAAGTACTGTCAGAACCGAAAAATGCTGTCATAAAACAGTACCAGAAACTTTTTGAATTCGAAAATGTCAGATTGAAATTCACAGAAAGTGCTATTCGAGCAATTGCGGAAAAAGCGATCGCCCACAAAACAGGTGCTCGCGGTTTACGCGCAGTACTAGAAGAACATATGCTTGATATAATGTTCGAGTTACCTTCACGAAGTGATATTGAGGAAGTTGTAGTCAATGAAGAAGTGGTTAACAATAACGAGAAACCACTCCTCGTTTATCATAAGCAGAAACAGGCAAGTTAAATGAGCTCAAATCATCCCTTATTGCCTTTACTCCCACTAAGAGACATAGTTGTTTTTCCTTTCATGGTAATCCCGCTTTTTGTTGGAAGGGAGAAGTCCGTTTGTGCATTAGAAAAATCCATGGCCGAACAAAAAAACATCTTTCTTGCCTCCCAGCGGAATCCGAATAATAACGACCCGGCTCCAAAAGATATTTACGAAACTGGTACTATCGCTAATATTCTACAAATACTAAAATTAAGCGATGGCACCATAAAAGTTCTAGTAGAAGGTCTTCAACGTGGGCGTATCATCAAGTTCAACGAGAATACTGATTTTTACCAGGTTGAAATCGAACCAGTTCAAGAAAATGAACAGATAACGCCTGAACTTAAAGCGCTCATGAGGAGCGTTGGCAAGGTATTCGAACAATATGTGAAACTGAACCATAAAATACCACTTGAAGCAGTTTCTGCGACAATGAACATTATTGAGCCACATCGTTATGCAGACACTATTGCAGCTTACATGGTTTTTCAATCAAATGAAAAACAATCTCTTTTAGAAACATTCAATCCTGGTGACCGCTTAGAAAAATTATTGGGCACTCTAAAATCGGAAATGGAAGTTCTCAAAATCGAAAAAAAGGTTCATGGACGTGTCCGGAAACAAATGGAGCAGAGTCAAAAAGAATTTTATCTAAACGAACAACTCAAGGCTATCCAGAAGGAGTTAGGAAAACGTGATGAGTTCAAAACAGATATCGATGAATTGACTGAAAAAATAAAAAAGGCTTGTTTGCCTAAGGAGATTAACGAAAAAATATCAAAAGAACTGAAGAGGCTAGAGCTCATGCAACCAATGTCGGCCGAAGCGACAGTTTCACGAACCTATATTGAATGGTTCATTGACCTTCCATGGAAACAAGAAACAAACCCTACAAATATTAAAATCCCAGAAGCAATTAAAATACTCAATAAAGATCATTACGGCCTAGAAAAGGTTAAAGAAAGGATCGTTGAACATTTAGCGGTACTCAAGTTAGTAAAAAAAATTAAAGGTCCTATTTTATGCCTAGTAGGACCACCTGGTGTTGGCAAAACTTCCTTAGGACAATCTATTGCCAAAGCTACAGGAAAAAAATTCATTCGTGTTTCTTTAGGTGGAGTACGTGATGAAGCAGAAATAAGAGGTCATAGAAGAACCTATATTGGAGCGCTTCCAGGTAAAATTATTCAAGGAATCAAAAAAGCTGGCACTATGGATCCTGTATTTATGTTGGATGAAGTTGATAAAATGAATTCTGACTTTCGTGGTGATCCTTCTTCTGCTTTATTAGAAGTTCTTGACCCAGAACAAAATTCAAACTTCAACGATCATTATCTTGAAGCGGACTATGATCTATCTCAAGTTCTATTCATCTGCACTGCTAACGTGCTCCATACAATACCACAGCCCCTTCTCGACAGAATGGAGGTGATCCGCTTACATGGTTATACTGATGATGAAAAAATTGGTATTGCCGAAAAGTTCCTTATTCCTAAAAAAATTAAAGAACACGGATTAACTAAAGGCAACATCAAGTTTTCTAAAAAAACCCTGAACAAAATCCTGGATAATTACACGCGTGAAGCTGGAGTGCGTAATTTGGAACGGGAAATAGCCACCATCTGTCGCAAAATTGCTAGAAAAGTTGTGGATAAAGGAAAAAAATATTCAGCTAAGATTGAAACCAGTTCTCTTAAAGATTTTTTAGGCGTCCCTAAATATCAACGCTTACCTGCAAAAAAAATACTTCCAGTAGGCGTTGCTACAGGGCTAGCTTGGACAGAAATTGGAGGCGAATTACTATCAATTGAGGTAACGGTTTTGCCAGGTAGCGGTAAGCTTTCACCCACAGGTAAGTTAGGGGATGTAATGAAAGAATCTGCTCACGCTGCTCTTAGCTATGTTCGGTCACGTGCGAAAGACTTTGGGCTTAAAAAAGATTTCTACCAAAAAACTGATGTCCACATACATATACCCGAAGGAGCAGTGCCTAAAGATGGGCCCTCAGCAGGAATCACTATGGCCGTCGCAATTGTATCCGCCTTGACAAACAAACCGTTGAGACACGAGGTCGCAATGACTGGGGAACTAACATTAACTGGAAAGATTTTGCCTATAGGTGGACTTAAAGAAAAATCTCTGGCGGCTTATAGGGGCGGTATTTTCAAAATTATTCTACCGAAGGAAAACGAAAAAGATATCGAGGAAATTCCGGAGAAAATTAGAAAGGATATGAAGTTTTTCCCAGTTGCAAATATGGATGAGGCTATTAAAGAAGCTTTTGAAAAAAAATTAAATCCTGGAAAGAAAAAGCCGGCGAAATCAAAAACTAGAAAACAGCAGACCCGCTCTAACCGCCAATCTGTAACCACCCTAAACTAAATTTTCATTCTCCCGTCTTGGCATAGTATATTGCACAACAAATAATCAGAGTCTTCTTAAAACGTGGACCTCAAAGTCTGAATAAAAAAAATTACATATCTTGATCGATATGACGATAAGGAACTAGCTCATCCTCATTTAGGGCCATGGCCATAACCTGATCCTTATTAACAAATTCTTTCATCACCTTTAACAAAGTAACAGAATTAGTGAGAAATTTATCAATAGATTTTTCATCAAGTAAATAGTTTGAAAGTTCTTCATATAGATCTACTAGACGCTCTGCTTGGTCTAAGCGTGGGCTAATCTCTTTAAAGTCTATTTTTCTCTCTTTTATCTTAGTAGCGAACTTCTCGTAATCAAGAAAACGTTGGATGTCTTCAGGATGTTCTCCACGGGATACCAAGATTTTTGTTGTTTCTTCACGTCCATGCTTTTGCATCAATTTTTTAAATTCAACCGCCACCTTATTTAATGGTACTCCCTCTGAGGTTTGACATAAGTACCTTAAACTGAAAATTATTTTGTTTAAATTACTATCAAGTTGCATTCCATAAAAAGAATACGGTTTCGAATTTATGTTTCTTTCAAAGGCATTCCACATTCCTCCAAACTTTTGGACTCGAGTTCGTCTTAAGTCCAATGCGTTAGATCGAGCTAAACAAGAATCTTTATTTGTGGTCACGTCTAAACCATTTTTTTTCGTAGTAATTTTTTCAATCAAGGAAGTATTAACAGGAATCTCTGCTAACCTTTTTTTCTCGCTTGATAGAATTTCCTCCTTAGTTTTTTGAACTTTCTCTGTGCGAACCCATGTTGCTTCCTTTTTCGGTTGGATAACTGGACCTTTCGTTTCCTCCGCGCTACTGCAAGCGAACAAAACCGTCATCGACATTAAATAGCTTGTAAAAAAAGCAACCCTTATCATCAAGCAACTCGTTATAAATGTTTAAAAATTTTTGGAACTCTCTTTATACTCTAAATTCTAAAGAGGTTCCAGAAAAGTCCTCTATTTTGCAACACTTTATAAAATATACTATTGTTTAATACTCATAAATCTAATCTGCTAAAAATGTTTATTACGTCTATCTATTCAATTATTTTTTTAGCTTACAGGGGTGTTTATAGTCATTTTATGAGTCTTTAAAATTTTCCTAGGTTCAATTTTACCTAGGATAAACCCTTAATCTAAACCCGATAAAATAGATTTTTAAGGTTGAAAAGGCAAATATTTCCAAAAAAATTTACAAAAATTAATGCTATTCTTTAATACCAAAGTATCACGAAACCTTGTAATCCTTTTTATTATAAGGATTTTAAAAATCGTGACTACAAATCTATGATTGGGCACTTGAATTGCAGAAAAAAACCTTTAGAGCTTTACTTAATATTACGATATAGCATTTAATAACAACGAGAAATATAGCTATGAAAACTTTTAGATCGTTTTACCTTATATTTTTTATTACCCTTTTGTCAGCTTGCGAGTTTCGAATGGCTCCTGCTGAATATTGGTCCAAGCTTTTTCGAACTCAAACTGATTCAATTTACTACCAAGAAAAAGCCGAGAGCTTAACCAACCGTATAGCCAAGGATATCGAAGAATACGAAATTAATAAAATCACTGTTATGGATTTTGTTGATGAGGGAAATCGTGTACCGATTCTTGGCGAGTATCTATCTTCTAGAATAGTTGAGTCGTTTACAGACCGTTCGCTATTCCAAGATCGCATGTTTCACGTCACACAAAAAGGTGAGGTTAACGAAGTCCTCCAGCAACTTAACTTAAAACACCATTACTTGTATGCAAAAAATGATTTGGAAGCTCTTGGCGAATCACTTAATTCTCAAGCTATCCTTACCGGAAAAATTACTGATCTAGGCACCAATATTGACATGCATCTTACTTTAACCGATGTCGCTACAGGAGAAGTGATTTCTTCAGCAACGCAACATCTCACCCGCACAAAATTTGCAGTTGAGATGCTTAGGCAACACTAGCTATTTACTGCCATATAAAAAATTATTTTAAACAACCCTATAGTTAACAAAAGAATGATTAAATTTTTCTCTTGAAAGTTTAATATCTAATGGTGGAGCGGTACTTACCAAGAGCCATCAATGGAAAGAAATGCTGATACATGTGGTATTTAATAAAAAAGTGAATGGGGAATCCTGTCCCTGTAAACTCGTCTTCGTACCATGACCCGTTTAACTCTTGCCTATTTAATAAAAATTCGACCCCACGCCTAACGACCAAACTTTTTTCCTCTCCACCAGCAATCATCCCCATTATAGCCCAAGCAGTTTGAGATGCAGTGCTATTACCTGTTCCAGCTAAGGATGGGTTTTTATAGCTTCCACAAGTCTCTCCCCAACCACCATCTTCATTTTGATGATCTTCATACCATTTTATCGATCGACGAACATAAGGCTGACTCATATCTTCACCAATAGAAGCAAGTCCAGTTAGAGCTAACCAGCTCCCATAAATATAGTTGACTCCCCAACGACCCCACCAAGACCCATTAACTTCTTGTCTAGCTTTTATAAAATTAGTTACCTTTTTTATTCTTGGGTGATCTTTCTTAAACCCAATTCTACCAAGTAACCATAAAACACGTCCGCTCACATCTGCTGTTGGTGGGTCTAACATCGCACCATGATCTGCAAATGGAACTTGATTAAGAATTTTCTTTTCATTATTTACATCAAATGCTGCCCAACCACCTGACTGGCATTGCATACTGAGTAACCATGAGGTTGCCCTTTCCGATTCTTTTAACTTATAAAAAGAATCCGGTAGTTCTACTCGGTTAAGAAAAATAAGAATCTCTGCCGTATCATCGCAGTCTGGATAAAGCTCGTTATAAAACTCGAAGGCCCAACCTCCAGGTGTCCCTTGCGGGTTCTTAATAGCCCAGTCTCCTTTTTTAGATATTTGTTTGGTCAAAATCCATTTAGCCGCCTTCACTAAAGCTGGATGACCCGGAGATATCCCGGAATCACAAAGAGCATTAGCTGATATAGCTGTATCCCATAATGGCGAAACACAAGCCTGCAAAAGAGTTCCTTCTGCCTTATCGATAAGAAATCTTTCCACTGCCTCCCAGCCTTTAATCCATTTTGGATCATCCTTAGGAATTCCCTCATAATGATAGGCTAACAAGGAGTTAAGCATCGCTGGCTGAATTCCTGCAAAATCTCCCTGAGCTTCTTGGTGCTCAGAAACCCAACGAAGAGCTCTTTTAAGAGCCTTTTTTCGAAAAGGTTTCCATGGTGACTTTCCAACAAACTTAATAATTTTATCCAAATAAATAAAAAAATTTTTCCAGGAACTGAAAATTGACCCATCAAGCTCAAAATCTAATTTAAGATCGTCAGCGGTAAAGAGTTCTTTCATACCGTGTCCATTTGGTAGTTGGCACACTGGTTTATGACTAATAACAATCGAAAGCGGGACAACAGTACCGCGAGACCAGCTCGACATTTCATAAATATTAAAGGGAAACCAGTTTTTTAAAAGAATAATCTCTACAGGAATTGCTGGACATACTTCCCAAGAAATTTGTCCAAACATAGCAAGAAAAATCTTGGTAAATACGCGAGTGCCTTTAATACCGCCATTTTTAAGAATGGCTTCCCGCGCCCGAATCATTTCCGGTTGATCTGCGGAAATTCCTGCTATTTTTAAGGCCATATAAGATTCTACTGTTGAATTGATGTCACAAGGGCCTCCAAAATATAACGGCCAACTTCCATCCTTTCTTTGTTTATGAAGAAGATAATTAGTAATTTTTTTCTGTTTTTTTAGGTCGACTGTTTTTGTTAAGTGCATGAAAAAAATTAGCTCCGCGCTTATGGTCGCATTTGATTCCAGTTCATCGACCCAGTAACCCTCTTCGGTTTGCTGAGATAACAAAAAATCACGTGATTTATGAATTGCAGAATCTAACCGGTTATCAAAATTCATATGGGTGTTTCCTTGACCTTCAATCGATGAAGAGTGGGAGTTTGCTAAGTTTTTCATAAGAGTTTGAGACTACCCAGCATAATATTGATATTAAATACTTTAAAGGTTAGTTTTGGATAAATCAAAATTTAGAATACGAGGCTTAGAACCGCTAAAATAGCTTATTTAAAGTAAAAAATAAAGTTTTTACGGATTGATGGATTTCTTAAAAAAACAATACAAAAATAGTTAAAAAGTATTTTAGAATTATTACGAAACCAGTTGACATCTGGCCACAATTTATCTACTATGAACGATTTCCGTATTGACTTTAAAGTCTTTGTTAAATCAAACCATATAAGCATGAAAACGATTTCTTTAAATGCAAACACTGTAGATAAAAAATGGGTTGTTGTAGATGCCGCCGATCAGGTTTTGGGTCGTATTGCGACCAAGGTTGCAGCTATACTTCGTGGCAAAACTAAAGCCACATTTACGCCACATGTTGATTGTGGTGACAATGTGATTATCATTAATGCTGCAAAGGTTAAACTAACAGGTGCAAAATGGGACCAAAAAATTTATTACCACCATACGGGCTTTGTTGGTGGAATTAAGTCAGCCACCGCCAAAGAGATGCGCGAAAAAAAACCAGCTGGTCTACTGAAAAAAGCTATTCAGGGTATGCTGCCAAAAAATCGATTGGGAAGAACTCTGTCTGGCAATTTTCGAATTTATGACGATAACAAACATCCTCATACTGCGCAAAAGCCGGAGATAATCTCCCTTTGAAATTGTAGGGTCGGCTGTATTTAATAACTTACTGTAATTAATAGAAATAAACGGAAATTTATATTATGGGAAGCAACGGTGAAAAGTTTTACGCAACGGGTAGACGGAAACAAGCTATAGCCAAGGTATGGATACAGTCTGGCACTGGCAAAATTACCGTAAACTCTAAAGAAATTAAGGACTATTTTATGCGTGATTCCTTAGTAATGAATATTAAACAACCGCTAGCTTGCACTAATACAATAGAATCTTACGACATTGATGCCACAGTTATCGGTGGTGGTTTATCTGGACAAGCTGGTGCATTTCGTCTAGGTGTATCCCGAGCGCTCCTTGAAGCCGATTCCGCGCATAGAGCAGCTCTCAAAAGAGGGGGCTTCCTTACAAGAGATGCACGTGTTGTCGAACGCAAAAAACCCGGCAGACCTGGCGCCCGCAAACTTTTTCAATTCTCCAAGCGTTAATAAATTACCTTCCACTTTTTTTATTTCTAGGGATACAAACGCTTCTAGAAATATGTAACTGCAACATTATTTTCAGCTATTATCTTAAACCATTCAATACTACAATAGCGTTGGTATTTGTTTGCCTATTTTGATAGTTTGAACAAGGATTCAATAAATTACTATCTATAGGATAAAACTATGGCAAAAATAGGTATCGCAGGTGCTAGTGGATATACCGGATTAGAGTTAATTCGCATACTCACAAATCATCCAGAGACCGAGATCGTTTTCCTCACTTCAGAAACTTTTCAAGGTGAAGATGTCTCAAAGGTATTTCCTTCCATCAGCGGGTTTGTCAACACGAAATTATCATCTATTAAGTCAATGCCCAACGATACTTGTGATATCGTCTTTCTTGCTCTTCCTCATACAACCTCGATGGAAATAGCCCCTAAGTTTCTAAAGGGGGATACTAAGGTCATCGATCTGAGTGCAGATTTTCGATTAAAAAACCCTGCTGTTTATAAGGAATGGTATTCGACCTCTCACCAACAACTCGATCTATTAAAAGAAGCAGTGTATGGTTTACCTGAGATCCACCGAGAAAAAATTAAATTGGCCCGCCTAGTAGCCAATCCAGGATGCTACCCAACAAGCACAACTCTCGCTCTAGCCCCCGTAATAACAGAAAACTGGGTAGACCTTTCTAGTATCGTAGTTGACTCCAAGTCTGGCATCTCAGGTGCTGGGCGCAGGGCATCTCTTGGTACGCAGTTTTCAGAAATCAATGGAGGAGTTTCAGCCTATAAAGTTGCTGTTCATAGGCACACACCAGAAATTGAACAAGAGCTGTCTGTATTAGCAAAAACTAATGTCCAAATATCTTTTTCACCACACCTTGTACCAATGACAAGGGGAATGCTGAGCACAGTTTATATCAATTTAAAACGAGACATGCCTGTTATAGAGCTAATTGAACATTTTATAAAGTTTTATGCAAAAGAGCCATTCGTTCGAATACTACCATTAGGGGAATATGCCAACTCTCACTTCACAGTATCGTCTAATTTTTGTGATATTAGTGTGCAAATAGATAAACGCAATCAAAGAGCCATCATAACCAGCGCCATTGACAACTTGATAAAGGGTGCGTCCGGGCAGGCGGTGCAAAACATGAATCTCATGCTAGGAATTCCAGAAACAACCGGACTTAACTTTCCAGGCATTTTTCCTTAGATATACTCGCTATGAAAAAAGAAACTCTAGGCCGAGAGTTCCGAATCCCAGGCTTTACTACAGCCGGTATTTTTTGTGGAATAAAACCTAATAAAAAAAAAGACCTTGCCTTAATTTATTCTGAAGAACCTTCAATTGCCGCTGGTGTATTTACATCAAATAAAATTGTTTCCCCAACAATTACTTGGTGTCAAAAAATTCTAAAAAGTTCTAAAAATTTTAGAGCTATCATAGTTAATAGCGGTAATGCCAATGCTTGCACTGGGCCAAAAGGAATGGAAGACTGTAAACATTTAGCCTTGAATCTTTCAAAAAAACTTTTAGTTGACCCAAAAGAAATTTTAATTGCATCAACAGGGATTATAGGCATACCTTTACCAAGAAATAAAATTATAAAAGCTCTCTCAGCTTTGACTAGCAAATTATCTCCTACGGGATGGGGTCGCTCAGCCACAGCAATAATGACTACCGATTTAACCCCGAAATTTAAATCATTTAGTTTCCATATAGGAAAAAATAAAATCACTATCGGTGGTATTGCTAAAGGATCTGGAATGATCCATCCAAATATGGCAACAATGCTAGCTTTTATTGCCACTGATGCCATTATTGACAAAAGTACCCTCAATCGCGCCCTTAGAGAAGCAAATAATAGAACTTTTAACCGAATAACAGTTGATGGTGATACGAGCACTAATGATATGGCTCTAATTTTAGCTAATGGTAAGGCTGGGAATGAAAGTATTCGCGTTGGTAGTTCAGCCTACAAAAAGTTTGTCGAAAAATTAACCGAGTTATGTTTACATCTTGCTCATAAAATTGTACTTGATGGGGAAGGAGCTACAAAGTTTGTAACAATTCGAGTGCAAGGCACAAGAGCTAAAACACATGCCCATAAAATTGCACAATCAGTAGCAACTTCATCTTTAGTTAAAACTGCCTTATTCGGACAAGATCCCAACTGGGGAAGAATTATCGCTGCAGTAGGTTATGCAGGAGTACCTCTAAATTCAAATAGGGTTAAAATTTCACTCAACGGCTCAGTTCTTTTTAATAATGGAGCCCCTATAAAAGGGTCTTTACAATCGATGCTTCGTAAAAAGATGAGAAGCAAAAATATTTCTATTGTCATTGATCTCAAATCAGGCATTTACTCGGACGAGGTGTACACCTGCGATTTATCTTATGACTACGTTCGCATTAACGCTGAATACACAACTTAAGGAAGATTCGGGTCACTACTTTCATCTTTATTTGTCAGCTTGATATGGCAAAATCCAAACAACCTTAAATCATTCCAAAAAAATATCTATATTATACAATATGCTTAAAGTTTTACTTTTTTGAAAAGTACGTCCAGTTTAACATTAGATTTTTATCTAAAATGAGTCACTTAAAAAAAACCAGAATTTTTTAGACGCTAGCTTAATTGGCACGAATATCTTTTCAAGGAAATATTAAATTTTTTTATCCGTGATATCTTTTCACGTAACATATCTTTTATAATTTTTCAGTTTTTCCGAATTATGCCACTTTTAAAAATTGTCAACTGCATGGATTCCGTCCTTCGTAAAAAATGTCTAAAGGTTGAAAACATTGATCAAAACTTGGTCACCTTGGCAGATAACATGATCGAAACTATGTATTCAGCGTCCGGCTTAGGGTTGGCAGCAAACCAAGTAGGGGTCTCCTCTGACCTTTTTGTAATCGATGTAGGTATTGAAAAAGAAAAACGCAATCCGGTAATTATTATTAATCCAGTAATTACAGCTTCAGATGAGCAAGTTTTTGCTGAAGAAGGTTGCCTGAGTATTCCTGAAATATTTGCAGAAGTTAAACGCTCTCAACATGTTGAGGTCAAAGGTTACGATCTTCATGGAAACGAATTACGTTATGAAGCTGAGGGTTTTCTTGCCAGAGCTTTTCAGCATGAAATGGACCACTTAAACGGTGTTCTCTTCTGGGATAGTATGAGTAAAGTTAAAAGAAGCATTCTTCAGCGTAAGTTCAAAAAAAAACTTAAAGAAATAAAAGCATGAATATTGTCTTTATGGGAACTCCTGAGTTTTCTCTTCCCACTCTAAAAAAAATTTATCAATCGAATCACAAAGTTCAATTAGTGGTTACTCAACCTGATCGACCTAAAGGACGAGGCCGCGAATCAACTCCACCACCAGTAAAACAATTCGCATTAGAAAATAATATCCCCATACTCCAGCCAGAAAAATGCACAAGCCCCAAAACTGTAAAAACTTTAGCTGCATTAAATTCAGATGTTTTTATTATTGTTGCATATGGTCAAATTTTAGATAATAACCTCCTTTCACTTCCTAAATATTTTTGTATAAATTTACATTCTTCCTTATTACCCAAATACCGTGGAGCTGCACCCATTAATTGGGCTATCATCAATGGAGAAATAGAAACCGGTGTTACCACTATGAAAATGAATGCTGGCCTCGATACAGGTGATATTTTGCTCTCAAGTAAAGTTCTAATTAGTGATAAGGATAATGCTCAGTCTCTCCACGAAACTTTAGCCCAAAGAGGTTCCTCTCTCATGCTAGAGACACTAAACCAATTGGAATCTGGGTCATTGGAAGAAGTTTGCCAAAATCAAGAGCTAGCCTCCTATGCCCCAAAACTTAAAAAGGAAGACGGCTTGATAGAATGGAATCAACCCGCTATTAAAATTCATAATCTTGTGCGTGGTCTCACACCCTGGCCAGGTGCATTTACTTTTTTAGACTCTAAACGTTTTAAAATTTTTAAAACAGTAGTAAAAAATTGTGCCTCAATAGATCAGCCAGGTGTTATCGTTCGTATTTCTGAGCAGGGAATAGAAGTCGGAACCCAAAATGAAAGAATTGTTATTGCAGAACTGCAGCCAGAAGGAAAAAAAAGAATGGACATAAAAAGTTTTTTAGCTGGACACAAATTAATTATCGGAAGTAAATTTTTCAAAAAATAATTACCTTGAAGCACGACTTTAACTAACGAGGAAGCTATGCTTAGAACTTTGATAACAGGGGGCGCTGGATTTCTTGGCTCTCATTTATGTGACTATCTATTAAATAAGGACCATGAAGTTATTTGTATGGATAATCTAATTACCGGGTCGCTTGCGAATATAAAGCACATTAAAAGTGCAAGGTTCACTTTTGTTGAACATAACGTGACTAATTTTATTAATATTGAAGGTTCATTAGATTACATCTTACATTTTGCTTCACCCGCAAGCCCTATCGACTACCTTGAGTTCCCTATTCCAACTTTGAAAGTTGGTTCGCTAGGCACTCATAATGCTCTTGGTTTAGCTAAAAAAAAGAAGTCCATTTTTTTAATTGCCTCTACTTCTGAAGTTTATGGAGATCCATTAGTTCACCCACAAGGAGAGGATTACTGGGGAAATGTTAATCCGGTTGGCCCTCGTGGTGTTTACGATGAGGCAAAGCGCTTTGCCGAAGCAATCACGATGGCTTACCATCGCTATCACAATATAGATACAAAGATTGTTAGAATTTTCAACACATATGGCCCTCGTATGCGCATTAACGATGGAAGAGCGATCCCAAACTTTTTTAAACAAGCGATAACTGGAAAAGAACTCACCGCATATGGTGATGGTTCCCAGACACGAAGTTTTTGTTACGTCTCTGATCTAGTAGAAGGAATATATAGATTGCTTATGTCCAACATTAACGATCCAATCAATATTGGAAATCCTATTGAGATGACAATCCAACAAATGGCAGAGAAAATTTTGCAAGCTACGAATAGCCATAGTAAGATCTCGTATAAACCTTTGCCCGAAGACGACCCAAAAGTTCGACAACCAAACATAGAAAAGGCAAAAAAACATTTGAGCTGGGAGCCTCAAGTAGGAATAGATGAGGGTTTGAAAAAAACTATGGAGTATTTTAAAGCTCAGTTAAATATAAAAAATTCATAAATTAGGAAAATAACACTTCTTACTATTAAAAATTAAAATAGTAATTTTTTTAACATTTTTTTATGTATCTATAATTTAATGGATCGAGTAAAGAAATTTTTGCAAATTAGCGGTGACTTAAAGTACCAAGTAGCCGAAACTCTTTCCGAAGAAATTTTGAAAGCTGCGCATACAATACGCGATTGTCTATCTAATGGGGGTAAATTGCTATTAATGGGCAACGGGGGAAGCGCTGCTGACTCCCAACATATTGCGGCAGAGCTAATCGGAAGATTTAAAAAAGAGCGTAAAGCAATTCCCGCGCTTGCTTTAACGGTTGACTCTTCCTCGTTAACTGCTCTTGGGAATGATTATGGGTTTGATACTATTTTTTCTCGTCAAGTTGAGGCGCTTGCAACTCCGAAAGATGCAGTACTTGGAATCAGCACTAGTGGTAATTCAAAAAATGTAATCATTGCGCTCAATCTTGCTAAGAAAATAGGGTCAAAAACAATAGGCTTTATGGGCAACGATGGTGGCAACATGAAAGATTGTGTTGATATCGGCATTATAGTTCCGTCCAATGATACTGCACGTATTCAAGAAGTCCATATTACGATTGGTCATATTATTTGCGAAATCCTAGAGCAAGATCTAATAAATGAAAGAAAAATTTAAAGCCTACCTTGAGAGTGACCACCGGCCTAAACTGATGGTCATTGGAGATCTTATCCTCGATGAATACATTTGGGGTTCCGTAAGTCGCATATCGCCTGAAGCTCCGGTCCCTATTCTTGAAACAAAATCTGAAAACCTAACCCTAGGGGGTGCTGCTAATGTTGCCAACAACCTTGTTGCACTTGGTTGTGAAGTTTATCTTGTTGGTGCAATTGGAAAAGATGAAAAAGGCGACAAGTTACTCAGTCTCATAGAAGAAAAAAAAATATCTTCTAAAGGTGTTTTCCGTTTTGTATATAGACCCACCACATCGAAAATAAGAGTTATCGGGCATAACCAACAAATTCTTCGCATAGATAAAGAAGATAACCGTCCCATTACAGAAAAAACTGAAAACAAGATTATTAAGTTTATAAATAAAACTTTACCTGATATGGATATTGTGATTTGCTCAGACTACCGTAAAGGAATACTTACGGAAAAAGTTTTTAGCGCCATCACACATAGGGCTAAAAATTCAAAAAAACTAGTCGTTGTCGATCCTAAAAGCTCTAACTTTGAGTTGTACCAAGGAGCAGATATTATTACTCCTAACCAATTTGAAGTAGAAAAAGCAGTCCCTATAAAAATTCAGGATAAAATTGATTTAGACCGTGCTGCTGAATATCTTTTAAACCTAACTCATGCTGATTCTATCCTCGTCACCCGGGGTAAAGACGGTATGACTCTCTATCCCAACAAGGAAAATCCTATTGATATCCCAACCCAAGCAAAAGAAGTTTTTGATGTTACTGGAGCTGGAGATACCGTTGTTTCGGTCCTGGCGATGGCCTTAGCTGGTAACTTTAATTGTACAGACGCAGCTAAACTTTCGAATATGGCTGCCAGTATTGTTGTTGGGAAAATAGGCACTGCTGTGGTAACCCTACCTGAAATTAATGAATATCTTGAAGAGGAAATACTACGCACTTCAAAAGCTTTGCTTAATCTAGAAGAGCTTACGAAAACAGTTAGTCTTGCAAAAAGTGTAGGTAAAACAGTCGTGTTTACTAACGGTTGTTTTGACCTCATTCATGGAGGTCATATTGAGTTTTTACAAAAAGCTCGTGCAAAAGGTGATCTTCTAGTAGTTGGACTCAATAGCGATAAGTCTGTAAAAACCATAAAGGGAAATGGTCGTCCTATCAAGGGAGAAAAAGAACGCGCCAATATTATTTCTGCATTAAAATATGTCGACTATATTACTATTTTTGATGAAGAAACTCCTGAAGATATTATTCGCAAGATTCGCCCCGACATCCTTGTTAAGGGAGATGATTATGATATAAACGAAGTCGTGGGGCGTGAAATTGTAGAAGGTTATGGAGCTAAAGTAGAACTTATCCCAATTGTTAAGGGACTTTCAACAACCAATATAGTCAAAAAAATTATTGAAAATCATAAATCAAATTAGATAATTATAATACAAGTATAACCAATTTTATAAAACAACCACTTCAACTTGACTATTAAATAGAACAAATTATGTTGTAAAAATTTAAATTTTAATTTGAATTGTTCCTTTCAGCTTGCACTAATTTCCTAATCTCTTGTTGGGTACAAGATAATTCTTAACATAATCTGTAATACCTTCTTCTAATGATTTTATTGGCTTGGTATAGCCAGCATTACGAATCTTTTGTATTTTTGCACAAGTATGGTACTGGTATTGCTGAATAATATTTTTAGGCATTGAAATATATTCAATTTGAGGCACTCTATGCATTGCTTGAAAAATTGCTTGTGCAAGATCATTCCAATTTCTAGCCTGACCTGCACCCACATTAAAAATTCCACAAATTTTTGGTTGGTCCAAAAAAAATAAAGTCATACTAACGGCATCTTTAATATAAAGGAAATCGCGTTCCTGCTCGCCATCTTGATACTCCTTCCGGTATGATTTAAATAAACAAATTTTATTATTTTCTCGAACCTGAGCAAACCCTTTATGCACCAAACTTCGCATATTTTCTTTATGGTATTCATTTGGCCCAAAAACATTAAAATATTTTAGCCCTACAATACGATCAAGGACACCTTGACTCGATGCCCATAAGTCAAATTTATGTTTACTTTCACCATAAAAATTAAGTGGTTTTAATGTATCCAACTTAGATTCATCATCGCTATATCCCTTTTCTCCATTCCCATAAGTTGCAGCACTGGATGCATAAATAAAACGAATATTTCGCTCCAAAGCAAATGTTGCAAGATGCAAAGTGTAGTCGTAGTTATTTTCTTTAAGAAACTTTTCATCGGTCTCAGTTGTTGAAGAACAAGCACCCATATGAATAATAACCTCAATTGACTCAATATCTCGATCGATAATTTTTTTCAGAAAAAAATTCTTTTCTATTAATTTTTCATATTTAATAGATAAGATATTTTTATATTTTTCAGGATGGTCTATATCATCAACTATAATTATATCCGTCCTTCCTCTTATATTTAATTCTTGAACGATGGCGCTTCCAATAAAACCTGAACCACCGGTTACGACAATCATAATTTATCCCCATTCGTTTTCAGCGTATTTTTCATCATAACCAATCGGTAACTCTGAATACCACGTAGACGACCAAATCCTCCTTGCTTGACCTCTGGTATTCCAATAATTTCCATAGATTGTCTTCCTTCCGTAATAAATATTTTTGTCTGCCAAGGTAAGTTTAAAATTTTCGGGCCATAAGGATGGTCCAATATCCAATTATTTAACAACCATGCATTCTTAAACACATACTGTCCACCCTCTTCCACCGCATGAAGATACGAAACTTTATTTCCTAATTTTCGTTCAGAAGAAATTAAATTTATATTCATTGAAAAAACTACATCACCTAACTCGGCATCTGTTTTGGCTGCTAAAATATTTGGTTCGTTAATTTTTAACGCAACTAATTTCCCCGGGTGCATAGAAGGTGGTTCCAACGTAACAAGTGTAGATTGAACCATACTACTCCATCTCTTCAAATCCTTCGGTGATCTCAAAGTATAACTATTATATATAAATTTTGGATTCACTTTACGAAAGGTGAAATTTTCAATTCGTTGCTTTGATATAAATAATTTTTTTGGCATTAAAATACCTTCTGATTCCTCCTTTGTTTTTACAAGTTGATGATAATCATTTAAGAGCAAATACTCTACGCCTTCCTTGCTAATCCTTGATGTATCAGAATTCCCTGGTTTACCATACTCAACAAAGTAGACATCCCCTAACCTTCCTTCCTCTAAAATTTTGTTTATCCGTTTTGTTGTTTCCTTCCCACCATATAAATAATATTCGACGTGTGGGCGTTGGGATAGAAGAACTAAATCGTTAGGACCGAGATTTTTTACAAACCTCGTAACAAGATCAAGTCGTTGACCGGAGAATCGATCAGGCCAAGTTATCTGAAGTAATTCTTTTCCTGACAAGACCGTAATAAGTATAAAAAACAAACCTAAAACTATTTTACCAGCTAACGCTCCCAGCTTGTTTTTCAACCGATTCACGAAACCTATCGCACCTATGACTATACATAAAGTAAACATTGGTTGTAGATAAAAAAATATTCTTTCGTGTGGAGTTACTTTTAATAATTCTAAATAACAAGCTATATAGGTTATTATTGGCGGAAATACTAACAAAAATACAATTAATGTAAATACAGTGCGATTGAGATGAAACAAAGTAAAGAGTCCAATCAATGCAAAAATAATAAAAAAAACTTCACCGAATTTAATTGGTTGAATCCATTCCTTTAAAATAGACATAGGAAAAGAGCTTAATTCTGATTTTGCCGCGTTAGAGAAAGCCATCTCAAGCATTTCCGGAGAAATTAAAATAAAATACTGTATAAACAAACCCATCAAGCAAATTAATATTACTGCAAGGTTTTTTAGATACGGATCAGAAATATCAAACCATTTATTAGGCTTTGATAGAAAAAAAGATGTAAGAAAAAATAAACCTAGCGATCCCTCGAAAAACACGAATGTAGGAATCGTCCAAGTACCCACCATCATTAGTCCAGCGAATATGGAAAGTTCTTTTAATGTGAAAAACTCCTGACTTGGTCTTAAGGAAGTTTTAGTTTCATGTATCCAAACAATCAATCGGTGAAAAATATATTGGCCAATAAGGAGGGTCATCATATACCCCCGCGCATGCGTCGAATAAAAGATGTGACCACCATTAATTGCAACCAAAAGTGAAACTGCCATCCCAGCCTGAGTATTGCGTGTAATTCGATGAGTGGTAAAAAATGCTAGCGCAATACTTGCAATTCCACAAACCAGAACCGGAGCACGCAACAAAAACGGATTCAACCCAAATATCTTATAAATTGTAGCGACTATAAGAGTATGAAAAATATGATTATTGGGGTATTCGTAATGCTTTGGGATGTCTAAAAGAGGCATTTTTGCCCAAATAGATACTGTTGCTAGTTCGTCTCCATGTAAAGGGGTGGTAATACCTACAAGTCTGATAATTATTCCCAGAACAATAATTGTAAGTAAACAAAATCGGATCGACCTGGAGGTAGGTAAGAAAAATAGAGGGAACACTGAGCGTCGCGAAAAATATGTCTATATTTATTTTTTTTAACAACCAATCAATCTAACCTAGGCCGATCTCCTAACTTTTTCAGTGCAACAGCTCTTTTAGTACTAAGATTATTCAAAGTCATACGCCACTTGTTGATCGGCCCAACCTAGAAAACCATCTTTGACAGGATCACCTGTGAAGCTATCTGAATTTTCAACCCAAGTTTTTGGATCATCCCAGTTATCATTATAATGATATAGGTAAATTTTAGAACGTATTTGTTCGGGTAGCGTCATCAACTCGCGGTAGGAAGCGTGAACACCTCCTTGAAACATTTGACAATCGTGGAACATGACCTCAGATATTTCAGAAAACTTTGTCGGATAACCCTTGTCAAACATTGTATCGCCTGAAATCCAAACTCGCCTATTTACCAAAATACCGCTACACCATTGTGCCTCATCAATACTAATTGCAGAGTCCGGAACATGAAGTGTTCGCATGATAATCAATTCCATTGGGCCATGCTGATAAGACCATAGTTTTCTTTCAAGAAGCTCCATTTCTTTTGGCCGAAGAATATCGAAAAAATCTGCCAATTGTAGTGGCTGACCCTGTGCAGTCTCACAAAACTCAATCCCACCTGCAAGACTCTTATCCCAAAGTAAATCCTGATACTCTTTTGGGACAATCATTTTAGGTTTATTCGATGAGTTTGAAATATAGCGGTTAACTAACGCAACTTCCTCAAAACCACCAATATGGTCAGCATGACTGTGAGTAGGTAAATAACATTGAACTTTACTGACGCTTAATCCAACATCATCAAGAGCCAAGGGCCCAAGAGTGCCACAATCTACCAGAACATGGTGATCCCCTTGTATAATTAAAAAATTTGACTGACGGTTACGCTTGGTAAAAGCTGAACCAACTCCCAAAAAGACAACCCTTAAATTTCCTTCTGTACTTAAGGGCAAAGGTCGACCGTCCTGGCAAATTTCATTTATATTGTACATGCACGAATTTTTTAACGCTCTTAATTGAGAATATCAAGTATCAATTCCTTATAAAGTATCATAGCTAAGTTCCTTGGTCTATTGAATTTCCCCTTATGTTCCAATGAATTAGCACTAATGAATGAAGTTTTTTTTACAAGCTTTAACTATTCTACAAAAACCTCCTTTTATTATGGATTGAAAAAACTATTTTCTCCCAGCTCTTGCAGACCTTATTTTTTTAAAAAAAAATTTTTCATTGTTTTTTAAGCGTTTATGTGTGAAATTTTTAGAAAGATAAGATATAATTTCCGGGACTCCTCAATCCACTTATACCCGACTAAATTTGGTTCAAAAATGAAATATTTGGTTGTAATTGCCAACGGCCTTACAGATAGGCCGATTGCAGAAAAAGAAAACAAGACTCCGTTACAGCTTGCAGACACACCTAATCTGGATCGAATGGTTCGGGACGGCTGCTCGGGATCGGTAAAAACCATTCCTGAAAATTTTCAAGCTGGGAATGAGATATCATATCTTTCACTTTTAGGTTACGACCCCGAAAAATATGATATTGGCCCGGCATATTTTGACGCACTGGCAATAGGGTTGGACCTCAAAGATGGAGAAATTCCCCTGTGTTGTGACTTTGTAACTCTGCAAGCTAGTCACAACGACATGGTAATGAAAGATTACACAGCAGGTCACTTACCCAGCGAAGAATCTAAAAATTATTTAAACGCACTTCAGAATCAAATATCGGACTGCGACGTTACTTTTCATCCTGGATCGGGTCCTCATAATATAATGGTTATGCATGGTAAGCCCTTTAAAAAGCGTTTGACACCACCCAACGAATTAATTGGTGAAGGTATTCGAAAATTTATGCCTGTTGATGATGAATTTAAAGACCTAATTTATATTATTAATCAAGCCCAGATCATATTACATAATCACCCAATAAATAAAAAGCGTAAGTTGGAAAACTTAGATTCGGCTAATAGTATCTGGTTATGGGGAAATGGTAAAAAAGGGACTCTCCCGTCATTTGAAAATAAATATAGAAAATCTGGTTCGCTTATTTCCGCATCATTACTTTTTCAAGGAATGGCTAAGGC
>CAZOYP010000003.1:0-49496 GCA_964584125.1 uncultured Nitrospinaceae bacterium
GCAACTGGGTTTGAGATGGGGACCCCTGCATCCATGAGTGCTAGAGCACCGCCACATACTGAGGCCATAGATGATGAACCGTTGGACTCTAGAATGTCTGAAACAATCCGAATGGTATATGGGAACTTCTCTCTATCTGGAAGAACGGACACTAAAGCCCTCTCAGCCAGCATTCCATGCCCAATTTCTCTTCGTCCAGGACCGCCAATGAACTTAGTTTCACCTGTACAAAATGCTGGGAAATTGTAGTGTAGGTAAAAATGTTTTGTACCTTTAAGTTCGAGAGTATCTAGTCGTTGCTCATCTGAGTTGGTACCCAATGTCGCGCTTACTAAAGCTTGGGTTTCTCCACGAGTAAAAACAGATGATCCATGAACACGTGGAAGATAACCTGTTTTAATACTTATAGGACGAACTTCATTAAGATTTCTTCCATCAACACGCTTTTTCTTTTCTAAAATCATTTTGCGTACTACGTTTTTCTCAGCATCATGAAACACATTGCCAAGCATTGCCTTCAAGTCTTCGTCTTCTTCTGAATTGATTTCAGCTTCTAAATCGGTTTTAATTTGGCTAACAGCATTTGTTCTTTCCTGTTTACCTGTTATTTCCATAGCTTGCTCAAGCTTTGGGCAAGCGATGCTGTTGACTCGCTCTTCCAAGGCGATATCGATTTCTTCCTGAACAACAGTAGCTTTTTCTTTATTAATGCGTTCTTGAAGTTGAACTTGGAGATCAATTAGCTTTTTAATACGCTCATGCCCAAATTCTAGAGCGTTCATCATTTCTTCTTCACTAGCCTCTTTAGCGCCTGCTTCTACCATAACAATACCATCTGCAGTTCCGGCCATGAGGAGCTGTATATCGCTTTTTTCGCTTTCTTCGTAGGTAGGATTGAATACAAAATCACCTTCAACTCTACCAATGCGTGCTCCCGCAATTGGATTGTAAAAAGGAATATCCGAAATCATCAAAGCAGCAGAGGCACCGGTCATAGCAATAATATCTGCAGGATTAACCTGATCGTGGGAAACGACAAAACAAACGAGCTGAGTTTCATTGCGGAATCCGTCAGGGAAAAGTGGGCGTAGCGGTCTGTCAATTAATCTACATGTAAGTGTTTCATAGTCACTAGGTCGAGCTTCTCTCTTTAAGTATCCGCCTGGAATTTTCCCAGCTGCGTAGGTTTTTTCTCTATAGTCTACAGTTAGAGGAAAAAAATCTATTCCTTCTCTCGGTTTTGGCGCCATCGTTGCTGCAACTAGAACCATTGTATCCCCTTGCCTTACAATAACTGAGCCACCAGCTTGTCTGGCCAGGTCGCCTGCTTCAAAAGATATAGTCCTTCCGTCAAGTTCAATTTCTACTTTTTCCATTCAAATTTTCTCCAAGTGTTTATTAGCGTCTAATATTTAGACGTGAAATAATTTGCTGATATCTGTTTACATCTTCTTTTTTGAGGTGATCTAGTAACTTTCGCCGCCGACTAACAATTTTTAGAAGTCCTTGCCTAGAATGTTGATCTTTATTGTGGGACTTAAAATGATCGTTAAGATAATTGAGTCGATTGGTCAAAAGTGCTATTTGCACCTCTGAAGAACCAGTATCATTGTCATGCAGTTTATAATCGGTAATGATATTTGTTTTCGTTTCCTTATCGAATGCCATTAAGCTTGTCCTATTAACAGGTTAGATATAGAGAATGACTGAAAAATGTTTTCGTAGAGGAAACTGTGGATATAGTATTTGATTGGTGCCCTTATGCTACTCCACCGCGAAAACATTTCAATCACCTCTCTTAAAATATCAAAAATTCAAGATAATACTCGTTTTGCTTTAAATACAATATCGTCTGGAGTTAGCTCAGAAAGTTTATCCTGATCTACCACAGGTTCAACAACGGCAAGCACCTTGTCGTTATTTCCAAAAACCCGAAAGTACTGGCCAGGTTCAAAACGGTCGGGAAGAGTATCTAAAAAACATTTCGAAAGTGCTACTCCGTGAGAAACGGATTCGAGGTATTCTTGTTTTACACGGATCGCTGGGAGAAAGTTGAGGGCTTCTTCTAGTGGCAAAAGCTTTTTAGGCAGACTGCCTTCCTTATGTGCGTCTTTTAATTCTTCCAGAGTCAAGGTACGTCCTAAACCGAATAACCCAACCTTGGTTCGAGTCAATCGAACCATATGAGCATAACAACCCAATTTTTTACCAATATCATGCGACAGAGTGCGAACGTAAGTTCCGGTAGAACATCGCACCTCAAATGAAATCTGATTTTTCTCCTTCTTTATAAAATCTATTGAATATACAGTAACTTTAACGGGATTCCTAGCGATATTAATACCATTTCTGGCCAATTTGTAAAGAGGAATTCCATTTTTCTTTTTTGCTGAATACATTGGGGGAACTTGATCTTGTTCCCCAATAAATGTTTGAAAAACTTGTTTAACCATAGCTTGATTGACAAAGGATGGGTCCTTGATGGATATTTTTTGTCCTGTAGCGTCTTGAGTGTCAGTTTCTGAACCTAGTTCAAGAGTTGCTCGGTAGGTTTTTTGGAGAGGCGATAAAAATTGGATAATTCGCGTGGACCGGTTAAGACATATGGGGAGGACTCCGTCCGCTGCAGGATCCAAAGTTCCAATATGTCCGGCTTTTTTAACGCCAAGAATTTTTCTAACCGACCATACCATATCAAAAGATGTGGGCCCCGCCGGCTTAAAAAGGTTTACTATGCTATCTTGAGTGTAGTCCATTGATAATTCTATTTATTTTGGCAACGTGATCCGCTGTTTCATCGAGTATAAATTCCAATACAGGAATATATCTAAGATTGAGGTCCTTACCTAGAGAACCTCTAATAAATCCAGATGCATTAGCTAGACCTTCAATAGTATTCTGCTGTTCGTGCTCTGTCCCTAAAACACTAATATAAACTTTTGCGTGCTTTAAATTATTGCTCAAATTGACCTCTGTTACTGTGGCAAAACCGATCCTTGGATCTTTCAATCCCCTTTGAATTAGAGCTGAAATTTCTTGGAGTAGTAATTCCTGAATTTTTTCTGACCGTTTGAACCTCATAGCTTTGTGACAAAGTGAAGAAGATTAATCAGCTTGATTATGGGCTCAGCCTAGAAATTTGGGTTTGGCAATCTATTATTTCCGCCAAATGCATTCTTTCAATGGCGACCACCAGTTTTCTCGATTGGCCCTCAAGGTACTTTGGATCCGAACTGACAGCTACGATTCCAATATGTAAGCTTTGCCAAAGATTCTGATCTCCTACTTCGGCAATCGATATGTTAAAGCTGTTTTTTAATCGGTCTTTAAGAGATCGAACGATACGTCTTTTCCCCTTTAAAGAGTGGTTCTCGTGAAGAAAAAACTTTATAGAGCAGCAACTAACATACATAATAAAACTTAACTACAGAATGAATTTGTTGAGATTAAGGTGCCTATATTTAAAATACTTAAGTTACGTCCATAAAAAAAGAGGAATTAGGTCAGAGAGTATTATTTTGTCAACGCTGGATTTCTTCTAAAACAAAAGCTTCTATAATGTCACCTTGCTTTATATCCTGAAAATTTTCTAGAGAAATTCCACATTCGTAACCTTGTTGGACCTCCTTCACATCTTCTTTGAAACGTCTTATTGAAATAATTTTCCCTTGATAAACCACAACGCTATCACGAATAAGCCTAGTATCGAGATTGCGTTCCATTTTTCCTTGAGATACATGGCATCCAGCAATTGATCCTATTCTTGGGAGATTAAATACTTCTCTTACTTCAGATCGACCAATAACTAGTTCTTTGAACTTTGGAGCGAGCATGCCTTCTAGAGCTTTCTTCATATCTTCAATAGCTTCGTATATTACGCTATACAATCGAACGTCTATTTTTTCTCGTGTTGCTAATTCGTCTGCTTTATCTGTTGGGCGCACATTAAACCCGATAGTAATTGCGTTAGATGCACTTGACAAAAGAATGTCGGATTCTGTTATTCCCCCAACTCCATCATGAATTATTTTAAATCGGATTTCTTCGGTCTCTAACTTTGAGAAGGCTTCCTGTACTGCGGAAATTGAACCTTGAGTATCAGCTTTAACCACAAGATTAAGTACTTGAATTTTACCTTCTATGATTTGCTCGTGAAGATCTTCCATAGTTACTTTAGCGGATTCGGCTAATTGTACTTCTCGCCTTTTTTTGAGCCGCATTTCACTGTATTGCCTTGCTTTTCGTTCATCTTCAACTACATAAAACTTATCTCCTGGTTGAGGAACCTCAGGTATTCCTACTATTTCTACTGGTATAGACGGGGCGGCTTTTGGGGTTTTATCACCATTATCGTTAATCAGTGCCCGCACCTTTCCAAAATAAGGCCCGACAACAAAAGGTTGCCCCACCTTAAGTGTTCCCTTTTGTACTATTACTGTGGCAATAGGACCTCTTCCTTTATCTAGTTTTGATTCAATTACAACACCTTGCGGGCGGAGAGTTGGGTTTGCTTTTAGTTCCATGATTTCAGCTTGCAGGATAATCAGCTCTAAGAGGTGATCGATTCCTGTACTTTGTAATGCAGAAACCTCTGTGAACATTGTCTGTCCACCCCAGTCCTCAGGCAACAACCCTATTTCAGCCAGTTGTTTTTTTACCTCTTCTGGCTTGGCTCCAGGTTTATCAATTTTATTAATAGCAACCAAAATGGGCACATTGCCTGCGTGGGCATGGTCTATCGCCTCTTTCGTTTGAGGTTTAATTCCATCATCAGCAGCAACTACTAAAATGACGATGTCTGTTACCTGCGCTCCGCGGGCACGCATTGCTGTGAATGCCTCATGCCCAGGAGTGTCAAGAAAAGTAATGAATTGATCTTTAACTTTTGCTCGGTAGGCCCCTATATGTTGAGTGATACCACCCGCTTCAGCGTTAGTGAGATTGGTTTTTCTCACGGCGTCAAGCAATGATGTTTTCCCATGGTCAACATGTCCCATAATTGTTACGATTGGCGGTCGAAGGCAAACATCTTTGGGATCTTCTTTTTCTTCTTCTTCAAAGTCAATAGCCGATTTATCCTTGATCAATTCAACCTCAAAACCCCGTTGATCTGCTACTTTTGAGGCAACCTCGAAGCTTAGGCTTTGGTTTATGGTGGTCATGACACCTAGATTCATTAATTCTTTAATCACATCGTTAGGAGAGCAGCGCAATTTTTCTGCCAAGTCGCGAATCATTATGTTTTCTGGAAGTTGAACAACTTCAAAACTCTCTTCTTGAACTTCAGCGGGTAATGGCTCGGGTTTAAGTATTTCAGTAGGGGCTTCTTGTTGGGTTTCCTTTTTTACTGATTTTTTTGGGCTGGATACAGGTTTTGCTTTAGTGGGGGTAGGTTTTTTTTCGACTTCCGTGGGCTTCTCTTCGTGTTTTACAATTTTGAGCCCAAGTTTTTTAGCGACTTTAACAGGTTCATTAATAGGTTCTTTAACAGGCTCTTTTTTTGTTCGTTTTTTTGTCGAAGATTTACTGACAGTTTTAACAACGGTTGTTTTTTTTACAGTGGTAGTAGATTTTTTAGTGGTTTTTTTTACGGTCTTGGGTTTTACTTCGGGGCCTTTCTTTTTGGTAGTTGCTTTCTTTTTAACTACTCTAGCCTTTTTTGGAGTACTTTTTTTGGTTGCTTTCTTAGTGGCTTTTGAAGGCGTCTTTTTAGTTGCAGGTTTAGGATTAAATAAATTGCGGATTTGGTCTGCAATTGCCTCATCTATAGAGCTCATATAATTCTTAACAGCATGTCCCTTATCTTCAAGGGCGTCTAAGATCTGATCATTTTGAATGTTGAGTTCTAAGGCCAACTTATTAATGCGAATTTTCGCCAAAAAAAACCTCCTAAACCGATTAAAATTTTTATAATTAGTTTATAGCATGTTGCGTGCCCTTTAGATTCAGAAGCTACTCATCAGCTAATTGCTTTTTTGCTTGTTCAATAATTCCTGTGGCGGTTTCCAAGTCTATTCCATCGATTTCCATCAGCTCCTCTTTCTTCGTTATTGAAAGTTCTGCAAGTGTTTCAAATCCGTTTTTAAGAAGACTTTCTATTGCCAATGAAGAAACTTTAAGTAATTGGTTTATAGGAATTTCTTGTTCTTCTTGTTCTTCTTGTTCTTCAGAAGTTTCAGTTATTTGGGTTTCCTTATCAGTTTCTGTTGAACTCTCACTTTCTGCTTGTTTTTTTATGATTTTTTTTGCAAATTTTAGAATCAATTCTGCTTTTTTAGGCCCTATGCCGGGCAGAGTAGACAACCCTTTTATCCCTTGTTCCACTACATTCAGAGCAGTAACGACGTTGCCTTCAAAAAGAATAGCTGTGATTTTTTCTCCCAATCCTTTTGCTGTATTAATTTCACTTAAAAAACTAGCGCCAGAAGTAAGTTTTTTGGTCGCTGGCAATAGACTTGAAATATTTAACGTCTCATTGCTTTCCGACTGACCTTTAATATCTATCTTAAGTTTAACTAATTTTGCTGCTAGTCTGACATTTTGTCCTTTTTTGCCAATCGCAAGTGACATCTGGTCATCTGCAACAATAATGGTCATCTGATCATTCTCGCTGTTTTTAATTATACGCGAGACTTTGGCTGGGCTAAGGGCGTTTTTAATAAATACTTCTGGGTCGTCTGAGTATTCTACAATATCAATTTTTTCTCCGCGGAGTTCCTGTACGATCGATTGGACCCGCATGCCTCGCATTCCAACGCAAGCTCCAACTGCATCTACATCTCGGTCATTTGTTTTGACTGCTATTTTAGTTCTCCCATTGGGTTCACGTACAACCCCCATTATTTCTATTATTCCTTCATTAATTTCAGGTACTTCTAACTCGAATAGGTTTCTAATAAGGCCTGTGTGCGTTCGGGAGAGAATCACAGTGGCATTGCGAGCTGTTTTCCCAATATCAAGAACATAAGCACGGATACGGTCTCCACGACTGAATGATTCACGAAACACTTGCTCTCTCCTTGGAAGGATTCCCTCTGCTTTTCCCAGATCAACAATAATATCGCCACCTTGAAAATGCTGAACAATTCCATTAATTAATTCGCCTTTTTTATCTTGAAAGTCTTTGTAAATAATATCAATTTCTGCTTCACGTACTTTTTGCACGATCACTTGTTTTGCTAACTGTGCGGCGATGCGACCAAAATTTTCAATTGGTACTGGGATGAGAACACTTTCCCCTATTTCAACTTTAGGGTTTATTGATTGGGCATCTTCTAATGAAATTTCTTCTTCAGGACTGTTTATTTTACTGGCAATAGTTTTTTCAGAAAATACCTCTACTTCTCCCGTTTCACGATTGAATTCGATTTGTAGAGGGCGCGTCGTTTCTAATTTTTTCCGTGCAGCCGTTTCCATGGCGTTTTTAAGGGCGTTGATCAAAATTTCCTCATCAATACCCTTTTCTCTGCCTAGCTGGCTTATAATTTCTAAAACTTCTTTGTTCATGGTATTTTAAAACTCTACAATCAATTTAGCCTGCGCAATATCAGTTAATGGAACTTTTAAAATATCCTTTCTATCCTCTAAAAATAGAGTGTCCTTTGAAAAATCTATAACGGTACCTACATTTTCTTTTTTATTATTAATGGGTAAATAGGTTTTTATCCTAATTCGCTTTCCTTTATTTCTTAGAAAGTCGGCTTCTTTTTTAAGTGGTCGGTCTAGACCGGGGGAAGAAACCTCCAGAATATAGTGGCTGTCTATCAATTCGTGGATTTCAATTAAGTCTTCAATTTCTCGACTTAATTCTTGACAGTCGTGAACTGTAATCCCTTGATTTTTTTCAACTAATACTCTTAGAGTCCAATTTTCCTCAATTTTTTTGTACTCAACATCAACCAATTCTATGTTTTTTTTTCTGAGAGTTGGTTGAATAAGATCGGTAACTGAATGATAAGTAGAGGTTTTTTTCATGCTCCAGCAGCAAGTATATTTAACTACTTCTGTTTATGCTCTAGTTATGCCAATCTCTTTTTTCCCATGGGTTAGGAATTGGCAATTCGCATTATCATTTCTATTAAAAGCAAAAAAAAAGCGTGGCATAAGCCGCGCTCTTAGAAAGGAACCAACTCTTTAACAGAAAAAACTATACTAAAAGGGGGTAAGTGTTGCAAGGGAAAAGTTTTTCTACTGAGGGGTAACAATTTTTACAGTTTTGATAGGATTTCACAAACACCTTTGATTTCTTCTGGATATGAAACTAACAGAGATTCGCCATTTTTTCTTAGTTTTATTTCTATTTTTCCTTCACTTAGGCTTTTTAGGCCGACGACTATTTGCATTGGAATGCCAAGGAGTTCTGCGTCTTTGAATTTTGCACCCAACCTGTCTGGGCGGTCATCAAGTAAAGCCTCCACCCCCATTTCCAAAAGTGTTTCATAAATATTTTTTGCTGCCGAACTTACGGTATCGTTAGAAAAATTGACTGGGAGTATGATAGCTTGAAAAGGTGCAAGAGGGGGAGGCCAAGTGATTCCTTTCTCATCATGGTTTTGCTCAATGGCAGCAGCAGCTGTCCGGCCTACTCCTATCCCGTAGCAACCCATGATCATAGGTTTTTCTTTCCCTTTATCGTCCAAGTATAAGGCTTGCATGGATTCGGTGTATTTTTTTCCTAGAATAAAAATATGGCCCACCTCGATGCCCCGTTTTAATTTAAACTTCCCTGCATCGCATTTAGGGCATGGGTCATCTTCGTTGATATTCCTGATATCGCCTACTTTTTCAACGCTCAGATCTCGAGAAAACTGAACTCCGGTCAAATGGGTATCTATTTTGTTTGCCCCTGTGATACTGTTGGACATTAGTGGAACTTCTTTATCAGCAAAAACTTTAAGCTTAATCTTGACAGGACCTAAATATCCGCAAGGCAATCCAGTTGTTTTTGTAATTAAGCCTTCTGATGCGGGAGCAAGCCATTCGCAGTTGACCAGATTCTTCAGTTTGATTAGATTGATTTCTCGGTCGCCTCTAACGAGTCCCGCAATTAGTCCCTGTTCTGTTTCAAATACTACTGTTTTAATAATTGTTTTAGGGGAGACTTGCAGAAATTGGGTTATATCTTCGATTGATTTTTTTTTGGGTGTAGCAATTTCTTTTAAGTCTTCCAGAAATGAAGAGGTAGTAACTGTTACAGTGTTTTTTGACTCAGCTTTTTCAAGATTTGAGGCGTAATCGCATTTATCGCAGAACCCAACACAATCTTCTCCAGAATTTGCAAGTACTACAAATTCGTGAGAAAAGTTTCCTCCAATTGTTCCGCTATCGGCCTCGACCATTTTAAAATCCAGCCCACATCTCTCAAAAATTCTGGAGTAAGCATTTGCCATGTTTGAATAAGTTTCGCGGGTGCATTCCTCGGTTGTATGGAAACTGTAGGCATCTTTCATTGTAAATTCGCGTCCACGCATAATTCCAAAACGGGGTCTGACTTCATCTCGAAATTTTGTTTGAATTTGGTACAAGGTGATAGGCAGTTGTCGGTAGGACCTAACGTCACGGCGAACGATATCTGTAACAACTTCTTCGTGAGTCGGCCCATAACAAAATTCGCGGTCGTTTCTGTCTTTGAAGCGTAATAACTCCTTTCCATAAAAATCCCAGCGACCACTCTCTGTCCATAATTCCGCTGGTTGGACACTAGGAAGAAAGATTTCTTGTCCACCAATCTGATCCATTTCTTCCCTGATGATATGTTCGACTTTCCTAAACACTCTTAGACCCAAAGGTAAAACTGAATAAATGCCAGCGGCCACTTGGCGAATCATTCCAGCGCGGACCATAAGCTGATGGCTAATTACCTCTGCATCAGCTGGGGACTCTTTTAGAGTAGGTATCAATAGTTTTGAATAATACATAGTGATAAGTTTTTTAAGTCTATGACTTTTTGATCGCTACTAGGTTTTCTGAGGTATTTTTTTTGTTTAAGTAAAAACTATTCTCACGAAAGATGTGTTTAGCTAATGGACAGAAAATGATTGGCTAGTTCAATATCTTCTTCACGATGGATTTCAAGCCACCCCTTATGAATTTCAAGAAAGTTGACGACGTAGCCTCGGTCTATCATTTCTTGTATAAGATCAGTAAATTTAAACAGGCTTATATCATCTGCCTCCTGAAACTTGCCGTGATAGTTTTTTACACAGTCTTCATAGGTTTGTAGAAGTTGTTCTGCTCCAGTTTTGGTAAACTTTGCAAGGCCGATAAACTCGTGGGTGGCGGTTTCTGGGTTTAGTTTTGAGCCAATTTTTGAAATAATATTTTCACAAACAAAACTAATTTTTCTTCTGGTAGGTTGGTATTTATTTTTGCTAATAACAAAATCCTGTATTTTATTTGTTTCAGGCGTATGGTACTGCATGGTGTTGTCTGCCACAAGCACAATGTCTTCTTGGCAAGTGAGTATTTTTGTCATTATGTGGTCTTCAAATAATATGTCCGAATATAGCATAATAAAACCGTTTATCATCTTTTTACGAGCTTCCATCAAGCTGTGTAGCTCGGAACCTTTTTTATAGTTTTTATTCTCCTGCAGGATTGTACCCTCAGCTTTCATTTTGTCGCTCTTGTAACCTGTGATCACTGTGATATTTGTAAGGTTGTTATTATTGAGTGCACTAATTTGCCAGTCGAGAAGAGTTTTTCCTGCTATTTCAAACATAGATTTAGGTTTGCCATTTAGAATTGAGTTTAACGATGGGTCCTCGCCCGCAGCAGGGATGATTACAGGAGTATTTTTGTTATTTTCTTCGAGCTTGTCTTTTTCTTTAACATCTAGAAATCCTACTGTTTTAAATATTTCGCGAACAGGAGAACATATTGGGTCGGCTTCAAATGATCGCTGGTTGAGGAGTATGGTCCGTGCAGTTTCTTCCATTGCTTTATTAGCACTTCTTAAAAGGTGGTTAGCGTAAATAACAACACGAAACCCAGCCGAACGTAACTCTTCTTCGGTAAGCGTATTATATGTTGTTGGTACACATACCATTGGTTTATCACAATTAGTCTTTTGAATCATTTTTTGATAGCGTTTAGCAAACTCCATTATCTGGGCGGGATCTTTTTCTTTAGAATGGATCATTACACCATCAGCTCCAGATTCAAGATAGGTTTGTGCTCTTGAGAGCGCATCGTCAACGCTTTTTCCAGCTATTAAGCTTTCTAGTCGGGCTATGATCATGAAGTCGGAGGATATTTGGGCGTTTTTACCACGGTGAATTTTTTGAGCGAATACCTCAGGCTCTTGGAGTGTTTGCTGAATACCCGGCTCCAGGCTGTTTCGCTTTGGGAATATTTTGTCTTCAATGATTACAGCAGAAACGCCAGCTCGTTCAAGCTTAGTTACCATATATTCAAAGTTATTTGCATCGCCTCCTGTATCTCCATCAACTATCATTGGTTTATGGGTAACAGCCAATATTTCATTAATAGATTGAAGTCTCGAATCAAAGCTAACGACTTCAATGTCGGGGTGACCTTTTGAAGCAGAGTCAGTAAGACTGCTTTCCCATATTGCATCGAATTCTCGTTGAACTGGTAATTCGTTCGACTGTCCTTCAACTCGTACATTATTAGCGATAATACCACTCAGCCCATTATGAGCTTCTAGGACTCGTACTATTTGCTCTTTTTGGAGAAGTGTTTTTAATTTACTGCGACGCGTCTCAGGGAGAATATTATTTAGTAATGTCATATTTGACTTTAAATAGAATTATTAGTTTCAAGGCGTTCTCGAATCCATGCAGGTAGGTATACTGACTCCAGATCAAACTCTTTTAGGGCTTGGATAATTATTTCGTTTTGTTCTTGGTTTGGAAGCGAGCTGTCAATGATGATTGTATTTTTCCCATTTACCTTACAGTGGCCACTTTTAACAATGATTTCAGAGTCGAATAAGCTACTAGTTATTATATCAATTGAAAGTTCCGATGCGATTTTTTTCAGACCCTCTAATTGGGATATCGAATCCATTTTCTGAAATGGCCTTAGAATCTTACCTAATTGATAACTCGTACTATATCGTTATAGAAAGCAAATACCATCAAGCTTATTAGCATGAAAAAGCCTATTTGTTGAGCTATTTCTCTATTTTTTTCACTAACCGGTCGTCCCTTCGCTATTTCTATGAGAAAAAACAAAATGTGACCCCCGTCCAAAATTGGGATTGGGAGTAAATTAATTAATCCAAGGTTGATACTTAGTAAGGCGGTTAGTCTAAAAAATTCATAAAAGCCTTGCTCGGCCTGCTCTCCATAAATCTGAAAGATCAGTATGGGGCCACCAATTTGATCTGCTGGAATTGATCCAAATAGCATTTTTTGCACACTGACCGCGATCAAGGCGGTCATTTCCCAAGTTTCTTTTATGGATCTTCCGATCGCAGCAAGCAGGCCATATTGCTCGAGCACCATGTGGCCACTCATTCCAATACCAATCTCTCCAATTTCTAAATTTTTTCCATCTTTATCTTTAATTATTTTTGAGATAGGACTCAGGGGTATTAGTATTTCTGTGTCGTTACGTTGAATTTTGAAAACCAGGGATTTGCCTGGTTTATCGACTGCCGCAGGTCTAAGGTCCGACCAGCCAAATATGTTTGTATCGTCCACTGCGATAATACGGTCATTAATTTGTAGACCTGCCTTTTCGGCAGCACTTCCCTTTTTGACATAGCTAATAGTATTTGCAAGTGGGGTTATGCCAATTAGTCCGACTTTTTCTTTGTCGCCAAAAAGATTATTGATTTCTTCTGAATTGGGTATAACTTCTAAATTAATAATCCCTTTTGTTAAGCGTTCAATTTGAAAGTTGAGACTCTTCCCAGGTGAATCATATACCTTCTTCTGAAGCTCACTCCAATAAAGGATTGGTTTGTTATTGATAGATACTATTTTGTCTCCTGTCTGGAGGCCTGCCTCGAGGGCGGGTGAATTTGATTTTACAGTTCCAATTATTGGACCTATTGTTTCAACTCCTACCATGAAGATAAATATATAGATAGCTAAAGCAAATAGAATATTAAATAAAGGACCAGCAAATGCTATTAAAAGACGGTGGTGTGGTGGCGCAGCTGAGAACGAACCTTTTTCATTTGTTTCTTCACCAAGTTCCTCTCCCTTCATTTTTACATAACCGCCCAGCGGGATAGCTGCAATAATAAATTCGGTGCCTTGGGAGGTTGTCCCAAATAGCTTTTTGCCAAAACCTATAGAAAACTTTTCTACAATGACACCACATTTTCGGGCAGCAAGAAAATGCCCTAGCTCATGGATAAATATGAGGGCGGCCAAGCCAGCTAGAAATGCGAAAACTTTGAGGCCAACAGTTGATAAAGCATCGAGAGATATAGATGATATTTCAAACATAAGTAATTTAGGGTAATTGTTTAGGGGCTAGGTGTAAAATCTTGAATTTCTACTCCGGGAGGAACTTCGAAATCAAAAACACTTTCTGGTATTTCCTCGTTAGTACGGATGGCTCGAAATTTAATTTCTGTTTTATTACCCAATTTATCATACACGGTCGCCCCTGTGATTTGGTAGTTATTTTTGTTTGCTCGAAGGAGGAGGCGGCTTAAATTACTTTCAACTTCCTTTGGAGTAAAGACAACGATAAACTTATTCTTTTTAGTTAGAACCTGCACAGTGTCAAAAGTGTCAGTCAACCTTCCTTGCCCTGCCAGAAAGAGCGCAGGAGTATTTGATGAATATACGTTTTCAATAGGCATTTTTGTTGCTTGCTCATCTTCAGGTGCGTAGAGCCATAAATTTTTTTGATCGCTAATAAGAATCTGTGGATCTGGAGAGTTATATGTCCATTTCATTTTACCCGGTTTTTTAATCTGGACATTCCCTCGGGTAATTTCTGTTCTGTTTATCATCTTTACAAAGGCCTTTTGCTCAAAGGTTGCCTGAAATGTTAGAACGGATTCATAATTCTTTTGAATTGCATTAACAGTGGCCTGCTCGTTACTAGTAGCCCATGAAGGGATATGCCAATATAAAATAAGAAAAGTAAATAATAAACTGAATTTCATTTGCATGAACATCTTTGTGTGATAATTCTTCATTAACGGGTTTTGTGCGCCACTGTTCTACCGTTGATTTTGATTTGATTTTCTTTGATCATCTTGATTGCTTTTGGATAAAGGTGGTGCTCCTGCTCAAGTATTCTTTCAGAAAGAGACTTTTCGTTATCGTTGTCGTAAATAGGGACTGCAGTTTGTAAAATAATTGGTCCGCTATCAATACCCGAATCAACGAAGTGGACAGTGCACCCGGAAAATTTAACCCCGTATTCTATGGCTTGTTTTTGAGCATTTAAACCTGGAAATGCTGGTAGTAAGGAAGGATGTATATTTATAATTTTTTCCTTAAAGGTTTGTATCACCTCTTCTCCTAGGATGCGCATATATCCAGCAAGACAAATAAGGTCAACAGAAAATTCTTTTAATTTTTCTACAAGGGCTTTGTCGTACTCCTTTTTGTTTAAATAGCCAGCAGGATCAATAAAAATTGTTTTTATGTTATGTTTTGCTGCTCGCCTTAAAGCCATGGCGTCTTTGGTATTGCTAATGACTATGGAAATATTGGCGCTCAGTTCTTCTCTCTCAATACTGTCGATTATAGATTGCAAATTAGAACCGCGGCCGGAAACAAGAACGGCTAATTTGAAAATATTTAATGTCATCTGTGATATAAGGTCGTTATTTTACTTAAAATTATAATACCTATCGTGTGGAGCTTAGCACTTTCTAAAAGGAGGTACAAACAGTTCATAAGAAATAACTTGTAGAGAGTTGTATGCTATTAAATGAGTCTAAAAAAATTATAGGGCTAAAAGTGTTTCTTAAAGGGAGTCTGTTTTGTAATGTTATATTAAGTAACGTGAAAACTGGGGAGTCTATCAAAGCCCTGCGTTTGTCAAAGTTTTTAATAGCCCTATGTTTTGAGTGTGCCCTGATTTGTATGCTCTGATATGTCCTCGAATGGGCTTACCTAAAAGATAAAAATCTCCCAGGATATCAAGAATTTTATGTCTTGGGAATTCATTTTCAAATCGTAATTGGGTATTGATAACTTTCCCATCTCCCAGCAAAATAAAGTTGTCCAAGTTGCCACCAGAAGCAAATCCCATTTTTGTTAATTGGGCGATGTCTTTCATAAACCCGAATGTGCGTGCAGGGGCTATTTCTTTTTTAAAGCTTTTATTATCTATATATTCGAATGTGTGGCCCATCACTCCTATTGGAGCCGGGTACTCCATATGGTAACTAACCTTAAAAGTATCACTTGGTTCAATGCTAATATAGGAAGTGCCCATTTCTTGAGTCCCGAATGTATATTTTTTATCGATAATTAATTCCTGATAAAATTTTCCCTGTTCTTCAATTCCTCCGTCTTCGATTAGTTCACAAAAATCTTTTGAAGATCCATCCATGACCGGAACTTCATCTCCGACCTTTATGAGCAAGTTTGTAATTTGGTACATGTGGAGAACAGCCATGATATGTTCTATGGTAGCCACGCTGGCTTTTCCTTTTTGGAGGGTTGTAGAGTAGCTGGTAGATATAATATTTTCAAGTCGCGCTGGAATAGTTTGTCCGCTGGAAATGTGACTAAAAATAATGCCGCTTTCGGGCGGCAAAGGTTGCAGGATTAGGCCAGTTTTGAGTCCTTTATGAAGTCCGCTTCCATATAATACGACGCTTCTTTTAAGTGTTCTTTGCTGAGGGTATTTAAGTTTGTTGATTTTTATTTTTTTCGGTTGGGCTTTTGGTCGACTGATTTCTAAAGGAATTTGATTAAGAGAAATGCCTTTCTGTGAAGTAGCGACTGCAAGAATGCGATCTAATACAGAATGAAGTTCCCTGATATTTTCTGGCCAATGATATTGACAAAAGGCTTCAAGTGCCGCTGAGTCTAATTCGGGGGTTGGGAACCCATCCTTTTGTGATATTTTTTCAAGATGGTTGCGAACCAACACAGGAATAATCGAAGGATTCTCTCTTAAAGAAGGCACGTTAATAGTTGTATTTTTAAAAAATTTCAGTAGATCACGGTTAAACAGACTTTGTTGAGAAAGTTCCTCGAGATTTTTAGAAGAAGAGATGTATAGGCGTGATGGTAGTAATCTTTGTTCTTCAGTTTCATCAGGAGATAACGAATTGAATAGCTTCTTTTGAATGGTTTGATTCAGGGCATCTACATTATCTAAATAAACAACTTGGGATAGGGTTGGATACGTGTTCAAGTCATTAGTCTGTGATGTATTTGAGCCTTTGTTTGATTGAAATAGAAAAGAATTGATTTCGTGAGGTGGCCTAGAAGCACAATTGAGCTTAATAAAAGGAATATTATTTTTTGAGCTTCTTTGATGGATTTCTTGCGCGATATATTCTTTTCCTGTTCCTATTTCTCCTAAAAAGAGCAGGGCATTATTTGATTGTGAGTGGGTTTTTATGGCTTTTTGTGTTTCAATTAGCGTGGCAAACCCTAGCAAGGCAGCGTTGTTTTTTTTTACTGGGTGGTTTTTTTTGAGTCCCAATGCACTTTTTACAGATTGAGTTAATCTGTCCATTGAGAACGGTTTTTCAATAAAGTCAAAAGCTCCAAGCTTAGTTGCTTTTACTGCTGTGTCGATGGTCCCGTGCCCAGACATGACCAGGACTTCTATTTCAGGGTGATAAGTTTTAACAGTCTTTAATACCTCTATCCCATCCATTCCAGGAAGCCAGACATCGAGCAATAAAAGATCTGGTGGATCAGATTGAATCATATCCAGTGCGTTGAGCCCGTCCTCGGTTACCAAAACATCATAGCCCTCATCAGATAAGATTTCTTTAAGGGAATTTACGATATTGGTTTCATCATCAATTACTAAAATACGTTCTCGAGGCAAACTTAATCTCCAAGGTGTTATGTTAAGGGGGTTTTGTGCTGCTTTTGAAATTCTAAATAAAAAATACGCTCTCCTGCGCAGATAAATTTTTTTTCGTATTTGCTTTTAGGGACCCCTTCTTTTTGAAATAGAAATGTACCAAGCCCATTTTTGTTTTTCAAGGCCAATTCATTCTCAAAAAAATAAAGAATTTCCATGGCGTAGGCCTCGTGATCTGTCGCGATATGAATTTCACCATTAGGCTTAAGCTTTTCGGTCAGAACTTTGATGAAGTCTGGTTTAATTAGTCTACGTTTATGATGCTTTGTTTTTGGCCACGGGTCGGGGAAGTTTATGTATACATTGCTAACTTCTTCAGGGTTAAATAAAAGGGGGATTTTATTTTTCGCATCACCATATATGATTCTGGCATTGTGCATTTCATGTTTGTCAATTCGAGTAATAACTTTTCGGATCCCTTTGTGATAAAAATCAATTCCAATAAAGTTTTCATTAGGTTCTCGAATACCCATTTCTATAAGAAAGTTTCCGACTCCAAAACCGATTTCTAGGTTCAATGGATTACGATTTCCAAATAAATTTTCCCAATTGGGTCTAGTTTCGACGTCGAGAAAGTTGGAACTGTTTTCTGCTATTTCTTCAAATGAAATAAGATTTTTAAAAGACATTAGATGTTTACGCTTCTTCGTCTTCTGAGAACTCGTGAATGGTTTTTATGCGAACAACTTCGTATTCTATGTTATGGTCTGGCAAAGATATTATAACCTCATCTCCTTCTTGTTTTCCCATTAATGCTCTTCCGATGGGTGATCCACCAGAAATTTTACCTGCCTCGGGATCAACATCCTCAGGAAATACTAGTTGAAATTTTTTTTCTTGGCCAGTTTTGATTTCAGAAAGAAACAGTGTACTACCCAATCCGGACCTGTCCCGCGGTATTTTATCTATGTCAAGCGAAGTGACGTCGCTGATCCTTTTTTGCAATAGAGAAATTCTGGCTTGAAGAAATGTTTGCCTTTCTTTTGCGGCCTTATATTCGGCGTTTTCTTTTAAATCACCATGTTCTCTTGCTATTAGTATTGCCTTTGGGATATCTACCTGTAGCTCTTTTTGAGACATCAAAAGTTCATTATCAAGTTTTTTAATAATAGCCTGCTTCATGCAGATTTTCTCCGATTGAATTGTATGATTTTTAGTATTAGATTAACCTTCTTAAGCGTTAAATGCGCATTCTAGAAAACCATTTTGCCTTGCGCAAGGTAAAACTATATAATAAGCCAATAGCATTTATATGTGGGCTAAGGTTTTTTTGTGAAACTTTTAGTCAGCGTGTATACATACCCTGTTCCGGCAAGTGGTAAGAGAAAGCATAAGTGTTGAGTTAGAGCTAGTGCAATGGCTTGCTCGGGTTCTATCCCAAGATATTGGTAAATAAAAAAAACGGTTGCTTCATAAACACCAAGGTTCCCTGGTGCTAATGGAACTATAGTTGTTAGGTTCAATGCGGCTAGAACCAACAGGACACTCCAGATTGGTAGGTCTATACCGAAACCCTTCTGTATTGCCCAGATTGCCGAAGCTTCACTCAATTTCATTCCATAAGCTAAAATAACACCATAAAAAAAAGTTTGGAAATTGCGGAGTCCTTCCAATTGTCGTCCCCAGCGAGATACAAAGTCAATGGTCTTTTCTTTAAAGTTTTTTTTGCAAGAAGAAACTTCCTTTTTATAATCATGAAAGCGAAAAGAGAAATATAAAAGAATACTCATGAAAAGAAAAATAATGACAATTAACCCAAGTATTCCTTTTTTCATTAAGGGTGGTATGGGAGTAAGCAAACTTACAATTAAAAGAACAGTCAACTTAGCTATTCCTTCAGCGAGTTGATCAAGCGACATTACTGAAAGGGCGGTCGAATGATTAATACCTTCTTTTTTTGCAAGAAGAAAAACCCCGCAAGCATGTCCGCCAGGAAATGGAATTATGTTCATTGCAGTACTCATAAGGGCATTAACTTTAAACATTTCTTTAAATGTGACAGAAGCTTTACCTGGCAAGAATATAATCCACTGCTTGGCCCAGAATATAAAAATTAAAAAATGTCCAGCAATCCCAAGAAAAAGCCATAAAGGGTGAACTTGTTTGATGCTATCCCAAGATTGATTCCACTGTATTTTACTAAAGCATAAAAAAAGTAGGTAGGTTGAAAAAGTCCATGCAATTAGTAGTAAAATTTTCTTTAGTTTTGGACTGGGCATCAAAATTAATTTTGTAACTAATTTGGTTTAGTTTTTTTTGCTCAAAGTATGTTGATTGTGTTTTCACCTTTGGGTAGATTTTTAACGGGCGGGTCTTGGCTCACTTTTTCTTTTTTGTTTTTTCCTGCCATAATATAAGCCAGTGCTGTAGTAACTTTAGTGGTTGGACACCTTGAAATTTTCTTCGTTTAAACTTTGGTGTTTGGTCATGTTGTATTTTTGCTATAACCGTTGCGCCAACAGCTTCTTCTATAACTACTCCAAGCTGGGCATGTTCTAGTTTTTTTGATGTGCACTGGTCGCGCAATGCAACTACTAGGCGGCAGTCCAAAGGGCGGTCTTCATAAATTATACATGCATGATCTTCATTCAAAAACGGACAGGGTTGGTTGATGACAAGGCGATGCCAGTCGACTTGTTTTAAGCTTTTGTTTGAGCGTAATGTTTCACGTACGCGATCAATTGTCCGCTTCGATCGTTCAATAACTTTCTCGAGATCAATCTTGTTCTCCAAAGCATTATTTAAGATGCCATCCCATTCAACTTGAGTTGCCGCTACACCAGTATGACAGCAATGTGCGCAACCTTTTCCACATTTAAGTGGAGGAATATTTTTATAGGAGTTGTTAAGTGCTTTCCAAAAATTTCGTAGCGGGCTGATGCCCTCGGACCGAGCAGTCTTAATATGATCTTTTGTTAAAATGCCATAAGCTCTTTGGATGTCTTCTTCTTTGAATTTTCTCTGCAGATAGCCAGCCAACTCTGCTGAGTTTGTCATCCCTTCTATGAATAGTCCGAGTGCGTCACTTTTTAATTCCATGGTAAAACTCAAGATGATTAATAATGTGGATCTAGAGTGGCACGTTAAAAGCGGGAGTCATAACTTTTTAAAACTAAAATGGAAATACACAGAAATCTATTCTTTTGTTTTGGCGACGTACTTTACTTGTAATTCGTATATGAGTTGTTCGATAAGTTTGTTTTCGTCTTCGTTAAGGTTGCCCTTTGTTTTTTCTCGTAACATGATTAGCATATCGATTGATTGTTGGACTGCGGGAAGGTTCACTTCTTTTTTGCCAGTTGAAGGGTCGGGCATATCCCCTAAGTGGTAAAAGGCCGATGATGTGAGAGACATGATGAATGTAGAAAAGTCTATCTGGAAAGGCTCGGTTTCTTTTTCTTTCTGGGGTTCTGTTTGTCCTTCTGGTTCCTTTGTTTCTTGACCATCTTTTAAATTAGCGTCATCTTCTGAAATTTGAGAAGACCGTTTATCTTTTATAACAAAATTTTCACCTTCTACGCCCTCTTTTTTATCCATGGACTTTAATTCCTAAATTCGAGCAACTATTCTTTTTCTTCACCGATTAGCAGGTTTACAGATATTCCCAAAATAGTCATAATGAGTCCCAGCATTAGAGCAAGATACCCATCTCCTTCAATAAAATCCATGTAGGATTTCCCTTCAATTGGCCATTGTCTTATGACACCCACTATAATGAAAATAATTCCTAATCCGATTAAAATTTTTTTTATCAGGGTTATGCTCTGTTTCTCTGTTTTTTTATCAATTTCATCCAGCATTCTAACAAAGTCTAGGGTTAGTTTGAACCTAAGTTACTAATTGATTTTTTATAAGCACGTGAATTACTGATTAAACTTCCGCTCATATCATTTCTCTGCAAGAAATGCTAGCAGAACGTTGAAATTATGTCAAAATATAAGCATTTGGTTGCGAAATATTTATTTGAGTTTTGGTATATGTTTAGGTTTTTTTATTTTATATTTGTTTGCCTCCCACTTTTTGCTTCGTGTTTTACTAAACGCATGGCTGTGCAAATCGCACTCTCTATAATAGAGGTACAATATCAATCTATGAGCGAAGAAGCCGACCTTCGTTTTGCAGAGCAATCAATTCCTTCGAATTTAAAAATGATGGAAGGATTCCTTAGGATTGATGAGGCAAATATCGATAGATATCGATGCGTGTAGTTTTGCTTACTTGCTGATTTTTTTAGTCGCCCATTGAGCTAGCTTTTCCCGAAATATTTTTGCGTTATGGCGAATGTCTACCGGAAACTCTGCTAGGTGTATGAGAATATTTTTTATTTTGAGGGTATGATTATCTTTACTCCTAAATCTTAGCAAGTCTTTGATAAGCGCTTTTTGCTCAGAATCACTTTTCAGATTGCTTGGGTGCTCAGGCTCGATAACTATGACGGGTTTTTGATTGTCAAGTTTTCCGACACCAACTAGAGCAGAACGTTTTACCTTGGGATGAGCATTAAACACTCCTTCGCACTGGATGGTGAACAATGTACCATCGGTTGTTCGAACGCGTTGACTTTTTCTACCACAAAACCAGAGTCGACTTTTATCGTCTATATAACCTACATCACCCATTCGATGCCAAAAGGTATTTCCGTGATCTTTAATTTTTGCCAGCCTATTGGCCTTACTGTGGTTGAGGTACTTCCGAGTTACCCATTTGCCTTTCACTACAATTTCACCAATTTCTCCATGAGCTAATTCGAGAGAATCATTCCATTGATGAATCGAATCATCGGTTATTTTTATGATTCTAAATTTTATGCCTGGGACAGCACGACCCACGCAGGTGCCATATCCTTGTTGAGATTTTTTGTAAGTATCTTCTGAGATTTCTTTTTGTTCAATTGTTGTTACTGGAAGTGCTTCTGTAGCGCCATATGGCGTGTGAATTTCTGCGTTAGACCTTATAATCTGATCAAACTTTTCAAGTAATGATCCTGGAATAGGTGCTCCTGCCATCAAAATTCTTTTAAGTGAATAAAGATTTCGATTATTTGAAATACAATAACGGCTGATTGTATTCCATAGAGCAGGGGAACCAAACCCGCTAGTCACTTTATACTTGTTAATCGTTTCTATAATTTTTTCAGGGTTGACTTTTGCGGGGCAAGTGAAGTCCATTTCAGGGAGAATAGATGTTATGCCAATGCCAACTCCAAACAATGAAAAAAGTGGAAAGGTTGATAAGTCTACATCTTTTGGTTGAATCTTGTAACAGGAACGTAATACTTCTAGTTGGTGAGAAAACATCTCATGTGTATACACAACTCCTTTGGGAGGACCGGTGCTTCCACTGGTAAATAAGATTGCTGCGGATTCATCAGGGAGTGTTTCTTCGCGAGTCCAATTTGATTCACCCATGGTGCTTATTCTTTTAAGAGAATACCCTCCCCACGGCCAGCAAGAGGTGGTAGTAACCTTATGCTTTAAATCGCGAAAAGATTTTGATAAAAACTTTAATGCAATATGAACGATTGGAGTTGAAATAACTCCCTGTGGTTCTGATTCTTTAATGCATTTTAGAATATTGTTTTTCCCTAGTCCTGGATCAATAAATATTGGTATAGCCTGTGCTTTAAATAGAGCGAAGGCGATGGAGATGAATTGTATGCTAAATGGAACAAAGAGCAAGACACGGTCACCTTTTTTAAATCCATATTGGTTTAACCCAGAAGCAAGAAGAGAACTCTGGTCATATAGCTCTTGAAATGAAATAGAATTCCCAGTACGTGATTCTGTGATTGCTATTTGATTTGGGAAGTTTTGCGAGGCGCTTTCAAGTGAAAAAGCTATGTTGTGAAGTGCCTGTTTCATAACCATCTACGGAAGGTTCAAGGTTTCCTTGACTAAAGGCACGGTCACTTTCTTTTTTTGAATATAAGATTCTTGATTAATTTTAGAGATTGCATGCTTTATCGACATAAAATCTCTTGGCATGCGTGTAAGGAGATATTCTATGACTTTTTCAGGTAAATTTAGCCTGACATCGCTCGCTAGTTTAGTGACTATCTTTGCGGTTGTCTTGTCATCAATTGGTTTGAGCTCGGCACACATGCCCCACTGAAAACGTGAAACAAGGTAATCCGCCATGTTTTTTAATTTTGCAGGATTGAGATTACCTGCGAATGCGATTTTTTTTTCTTTTTCAACTAGAGAGTTCATAATAAGATAAAGTTTTTCTTGGGAAGCGCGGTTCCCGTCAATATGATCTACTGAATCCAATAAAAATAAGTCGACGCCGGAAAGAATTGATATGAATTCTCCTGAAGATCCGTTCGAGTTTTCGTTTGTTTTTTTTACAAAATCTGCACCGTGAACATACAGAGCTTTTTTATCCTTAGAAGCAGACTGATTTCCGATGGAAAGTAAAAGGTGAGTCTTCCCTAAGTTTTTACCTCCAAAAAAAAATAGTGTGTTGAAGGAGGAGGAGTCGCTACAAAATTGATGAGCTGCATTAAAAGCGATCTTTGAGCCGTCTGAAACGATAAAATTTGAAAAAGAATATTCAGGCTGTGAAGGAAAGTTCAATATAAGCTGGTGCGACAAGCGGTCCTTATTAGGCATAATGTGATTGATTAGATATTAAACAAAAAAAGAGAGGGTGGTTTCTTTTATATTTAAAATATGGAATTATTTGGATTTCATCTGCACAGGTCCTATTTGTATTTCTATGATGGATCTATTGAAAGATCGTGGTCTTATGATAACTGTACATACCCAACCTTCTTTCTGGTAGTTTAAAATTGTTTCAGTACTTGCCATGGAGTTTACTAGCGCCCATCCTTTGTTTATCATTTCATTTTGATAAAACTCTACAGTTAGCTCTAGGTTTTTATTTCCACTAAAGAAGAGGCGCCCAACTTTCATTTCATTGTTCCCAGTTTCGTAAACAAATGACCTTAGTTGATCTCTACTAAAACCAGAAGGGACCGGAACATCCGTGAATGGAAGAGCATTGTTAATAATTTCAGGTTGCGGAGGAGGGGGGACGTCTATTTGATTCATCATCGCGCACCCGATCGAAAAAGAGAGAGATAAAAAAATAATTATTCCTGGGTAGGGTTTTGCTAGATTGTGTTTAATTGTTTTCAAAAAAAGATCTCCCCAAATAAACAACTGTTAAGCCAGCTAGCATCAGGGCAAAGCCTATAACTCTTAAAACCTGATCTGGTACGGCACTAATTTTTTGAGCAAAAACTTTCACCTGAGAAGGGGCACAGAAATATGGAATACCTTCGAAGATCATCATAAGTCCTAAGGCGGATAGAAACAGACTCATTTAAAATATGTGATTTTTTATAGTATAAGGTTGCAACGTGATCCTACAGAGGTGTCGACCGGACACTATAAAGATTGGTTTAAGTTCAATTCTTAACAATTTTCTGCCTACTTTACTGGAAGTAAAAAACAATCCGTCAACGATTATCTTTAATATATAAGATGGAGTCAATAAATATTTGCGTTAATGGGAATAGGACTTGTCAATAAATAATTTAGCGTTATATAATGTGAAAGAGATTAGTCTTAATTAGGTTAGTATTAAAAGCTTCTAGGGGAAGCATCGATTAATTTTTTTAAGTGAATAGCGAGGTTTTCTGATGAATTTTAATGTCACTAAGATGGTGTTTTTGCTTTTTTTTCTGGTGGGTTCATGCTTTCCCATTTCATTTACAAATGAGAATAATTTTAGTTCATTAGTTCCTCAAGCTAGGGCTTTGAGTTCTGAGTCCATGCCATTGACGAGCAACATATTTGTCGATATTGCAAAACAACAGAACCCAGCTGTTGTTAGTGTAAGCATGAAGGCCAAACCAAAAAAACCCAAAGGCCAATTTAGGTCTCCTGGGCGTCCAGACCAGAGGGAGCAATTTCGTGACTTCTACGATAAATTTTTTAGGCAGCAACCAGGACCTAGGGGAGATAATACTCCCAGGCGGGGAGGGGCTGGGTCTGGTTTTATTATTGACGCTGATGGACACATTTTAACTAACAACCATGTTGTTGAAGGAGCAGATACCCTTCTTGTTAGTTTAGACGGTGACAAAGAATACACCGCAACTTTGATTGGTAATGATCCTAAAACCGATCTTGCCTTGATCAAGATCAAAAGAGAAGACGGAGATAGCACACCTTTCCCATATTTGCGAATGGGCGACTCCGATAAATTAGAAGTTGGTGAATGGGTAGTAGCGATTGGCAATCCATTTGGTCTTTCCCACACCGTAACAGTAGGAGTCGTTAGTGCAAAAGGAAGGAACATAGGTGCAGGACAATACGATGAATTTATACAAACAGATGCGTCTATTAATCCAGGCAATAGTGGTGGCCCGTTGATAAACATCAAAGGCGAAGTTATAGGCATAAACACAGCCATCATATCAGGTGGTGGCCCTGGCGGGGGGAATGTTGGGATTGGTTTTGCCATTCCTGTGAATATGGCTAAATCGATTTTAACGGACTTACGTGAAAAAGGAAAAGTTACACGAGGATGGTTGGGTGTGATGATTCAAAAGATCACACCTGATTTAGCTAAGTCATTTTCACTAACGGATAAGAAGGGTGCTTTGGTAGGAGATGTTATTCCTGAAGGTCCAGCAGCTAAGGCAGGAATAAAGCGCGGAGATGTCATTGTTAAATTTAATGGACAAGAAGTAAGTAGTATGGAGCAGTTACCAAAAATAGTAGCCCGCACAACCCCAAATACTGATGTTAATGTGGAAGTGGTCCGTGATGGAGAGCCTATGACACTTAATGTTCGTATCGCTATACTTAAAGATGGCGAACAGAAAGTTGCACGTGGAGAGACTGCTGAAGATCCCTTAGGTATGCAAGGGCAGGATATAACACCTGAATTAGCTCAGAGTTTAAATTTAGATAGCGAAGAGGGAGTATTAGTTTCTGACGTTACCGCTGGTCTTTCTGCAGCAGAAGCAGGAATTAAGCGCGGTGATGTTATTACAGAAATTGATCGAAAGCCGATTAGTAATATGGTTCAATATAATCGTTCTCTGGGGGCTATTAAAAAAGGACGTACGGTTTTATTTTTGATTCGTAGGGGTGGTTCAACTATATACATCGCGGTTAAGATTAAATGATATCTGGGTGTTTACCACCAGTTGAAGAATTACTTTTTTCTCGACGGCAAGCCTTAAGGCTTGCCGTCTTTCGTTTTTACCAATGAATTTTTCCCAAGTTTTTATAAAAGTAGTAATTCTATCTAATTTCTTTTTTGTACCTAATAGTTGGGCAGAAGGTGGCAATCGCAGAACCCCAATTGTTGAAGTGGTGGAAAAAATAGGTAATTCTGTTGTTAATATTAATACTGAAGAAGCCGCACCAAAACAAAAAAATCCATTTAGAGATTCACGAAATCCACTTTTTGATCAATTTTTTAAAGAATTTTTCCCACGTTTAAATAACAATCGTAGGAGTTTGGGGTCTGGTGTGATCATTCACCCCGAGGGATATATCCTCACTAATGAACATGTTGTTGCAAGAGCAGCTAGTATTAAAGTAACCCTTATAGATAAGCGTGAGTTTGATGCTCGCTTAGTAGGGGCTGATATTAAGTCAGACTTGGCAGTTATTAAAATTGAAACAAAGGAAAGCTTACCTCATGTAGCTTTGGGTCAGTCAAGTGATTTGATGATTGGTGAAACTGTAGTAGCGATTGGAAATCCTTTTGGGCTTCAACATACAGTTACCACAGGAATCATAAGCGCCCTTCATCGTAGTATTAAGGGAGGCAGAAACCGAGTTTACAGGGACTTTATTCAGTTAGATGCTTCAATCAACCCTGGTAACAGTGGAGGTCCTCTTCTCAATATAGACGGCTCGCTAATCGGAATCAATACAGCTATTTTCAAACAGGCAGAGGGGATTGGATTTGCAATTCCCATCAATAAGGCTAAGCGAATCATAAACGACCTTATTCGCTATGGCAAAGTGCGGCGAGGATGGTTAGGTGTTTCCGTGCAGAGTATGACTAAAGAGATGCTTCGATTTTTTCATATCGATAGGGTAACAGGTGTGGTAGTTGCTCAGGTTATTAAAGGAAGTCCCGGGGCAGCGGCTGGTTTAAGGCGAGGTGATGTGATTTTATCTTTAGAAAATAATGAAGTAAGTGGTAAGTCTGATTACATGGAGCGAATTTCAACTTATCCAGTAGGTAATACGATATATATGAAAACATTGCGCAAAGGTAAGGAACGGATTGTTTCTTTGAAAGTTTCGTTGCTTCAGGAAAGTCAAGTTTCTGATTACGTTAAAAATTGGTTAGGGTTTAGTGTGGACGAGATTAAACAATCGGTGATAAGAAGATATCGTTTGGCGAGCACTCAGGGTGTTATTGTTATGAACGTGGTACCCAATAGTGTGAGTGGTAAGATAGGAATCAGATCAGGGGATATTATTCGTCAAATCAATCAAGTAAGAATTAAGAATGGTAAAGATTTTAGGGCGGCGATGGTTAAGGCTGCAGGGCGAGACACTGTTCTTATGTTAATTCAAAGAAGACAGAATGGATACTATGTGACGTTGGAGCCTTAACTTCTCATGTGATGAAACATCAAAACTATCTGAGGCTATATTGATGTTGTGTTGCGTTATTTTTTTTACCATGTGTTTCTTTTGGAATGAGTTTTGTCTATGTTAAAACAGGTTTTAAAAAAAATTGAACGTTTGCGTAAGAATATTAGTCAACACGATACTCTTTATTACGCCAAGGATAGCCCTGCAGTTTCAGACCGTGAGTACGATTTGCTAATGCGGGAATTGCAAGACTTGGAGGAAAAATTTCCCGAGTTTATTTGCAAAGAATCTCCGACGCAAAGAGTGAGTGGTGAGGTGTCTGAAAAATTTAAAACAGTGATGCACAGTACGCCTATGCTTAGTCTGGATAATGCATTTGATCTTGATGAATTAAAAGCTTTTCATAATAGGGTTCTTAAAGGGCTGGGAGGTTTTACATCAAAAGACATTGAGTATTTTGTGGAGCTTAAATTTGATGGCCTAGCGGTGTCTCTCACTTATGAAAAAGGAGTTTTCGTTCAGGGAGCAACGCGAGGTAATGGAATAGAAGGTGAAGATATAACAGCTAATTTAAGAACCATCAAATCTATTCCACTTACCATCCCAATAGGTAAAGAAAAAAATGATTTGTTGGAAGTGCGAGGGGAAGTTTTCATGCCTTTTGAAAGTTTTTGTGAACTCAATAAAGTTAGGGAAAAAAATAATGAGGTCTTGTTTGCAAACCCTAGAAATGCTGCTGCTGGATCATTGCGTTTGCTGGATCCAAAGATTACAGCTTCGCGGAAACTTGATATTTTTGTTTATGGCATAAGTGCGGAGCCTGCATCCCAAAAGACTCACAGCGAAACTCAAGAAATATTGAAAAAAATTGGCTTTAAAGTAAATGCGAACCACTATATTTGTAGATCCTTTGAAGATGTTTTGCCTTATGTTGAAAAATGGAGAACTGGAAAAAACAATCTGAAATATGATATTGATGGGCTGGTAGTTAAGGTTAATTCTTTAAGTTTTCAAAAAAAATTAGGAACGACTACTAAGTTTCCACGGTGGGCAGTGGCTTATAAATATGAGGCAGAAAAAGCCGAAACGAATGTAGAGAATATTGTTTGTCAGGTCGGCCGCACCGGGGCAATAACTCCAGTAGCACTGCTTACCCCTATTTTTATTTCCGGTTCAACTGTAAGTCGTGCGACTTTGCACAACGAAGATGAAATCAAACGAAAGGATATAAGGGTTGGCGATAGGGTGGTGATAGAAAAATCGGGTGAGATCATCCCAAAAGTAGTGAGAGTGGTCTTGTCTAGTAATATCAAACGAGGCGCCTTATTTAAAATGCCTGCTCAATGTCCGGAATGCCAGGGTGACTTATTTCGTTCGGAGAAAGAAACGGTATTACGTTGTATTAATAATGCGTGTTCTGCCCAGCTAAAAGAACGTTTAATTCATTTTGCATCAAGAAATGCTATGGACATAGATCACTTGGGGCCATCTATTATTGAGCAATTAGTAGAGCGTGGTGTGGTTAGAAATTTTTCAGATCTTTATAAATTAGATCAGTCTAGTTTGGTAAAATTAGATCGGATGGCATATAAATCGGCAAAGAATTTGGTTGAGGCAATACAAAATAGTAAATCTGCAGGGTTGGCACGTTTGCTTCATGCTTTGGGAGTGAGGCATGTTGGCCAAAGAACCGGAATTGTTTTGGCTAGACACTTTCACTCCATGTCAAATCTTAAAAGTGCAAAAACAGAAGAGATACAGTTTGTTATGGAAATAGGGGAAACTGTTGCTCGAAGTTTGGAAGCTTTTTTTAGTTTGCAATCTAACATTGAAGAGATAGGGAGGTTAGAAGAACTTGGGGTACAGATGGAAGTGAAGGGAGAGATTGTAGGTGATACTCTTTTAGGCAAACAGTTTGTTGTAACAGGTTCGCTAGAGTCTTTGACTAGGGATGAAGCAAAAATAAAAATTTCGGCATTAGGTGGTCGCGTTACTTCTAGTGTTTCAAAAAAAACAGATTATGTTGTAGTAGGTTTAGACCCAGGCTCTAAAGCGGATAAAGCAAGAAAAATTGGTGTAGAAATCATAAGCGAGAAAACACTTAATAGAATGTTGAGTAGGTAACAATAAACTGAAAATGTGGCAGTTGTTCAGAGGTTGGTTTGTTTCAATTTTCAAAATAAAGCAAACTCCATTTTCCCGTTTAGTTTAATTGTGTTTTTGTGATCGCCTTAACGACTTTTTCTTGAGTGGGGCCGGCGGTTTTTGCTGTTAGATTTGGGGTTATTTTGTCTTTGGTTTGATTTGCCAGGTTTGTTGCGACTTTCTGCTTTAATTGAAGAGCGCCTTTTAAGGTGGGGTGCACCTTCTTTTGCAGATAAGAAAAGTTCTTCTTCGGCCCATTCGACGGGAATTTTATTTTTCAAGTATTGCTCAACGCGCTCAAGGTGGAGTGCATAGTTTTCACAGCACAGCGTAATCGCTGTTCCTTTCGCGCCGGCTCTAGCGGTTCGGCCTATTCTGTGAACGTAGTCCTCAGGGTCTTGTGGCACGTCATAGTTAATGACGTGAGTAATATTATCTACGTGAATTCCCCGTGAAGCTACATCTGTGGCAATTAATATGTTTAGCCTACCTGTTTTAAAGTCTTCCAATACGCTAATACGTTTCTTTTGATGAAGGTCACCACTTATTAGTGCAGCCACATAATTGTTGTGTTTAAGCAGTAGTTCTAATCTTTCCGCCCACATCTTTGTGTTGCAAAAAATTAAAACCTTTTCCCCAGATTCTTTTTTTAGGAGACCGAGTAATAAATTGAATTTTTCATGAAGGCCAACGTGATAAAGAACTTGCTTTATATCATCCACCACTGCTTTTCCTGGTTCCACCATAATTTTTACAGGGTTATTCATGTGTTCGTAAGCTAACTCCATAACTTTGTAGTTCAGGGTGGCGGAGAATAACATAGATTGCCTTTTGTCGTATGGGGAACAGTTTCTGAATAAATATCTTAAATCTAAAATAAAACCCATATCAAACATACGGTCTGCTTCATCTACAACCAAGACTTCCAGTTCTTTTAGACTAAACAGCTTTTGTTTGTAGTAGTCAATGATTCTTCCGGGGGTGACAATTAAAACATCAGCCCCGCTTTTGATTTGATTGCGTTGTTTTTCGTAATCCATACCTCCATAGATGCACATGATGGTTAATTTACAGTGTCCACCAATTAACCGCGCATCAATCTCAATTTGTCTTGCCAACTCACGTGTTGGAGCTATTACTAGAGCCCGTGGAGCCACCCACCCTTTTCTTTTAAGTTTAGGTTTCGGATTATTTAAAAGTCTGGTAAACAAAGTTATTAGGAAAGCAGCTGTTTTTCCCGTTCCTGTTTGCGCTTGGCCCGCTATATCTTTTCCTGAAAGAGAGATGGGAAGAGTTTTTTCCTGTATTGAGGTGCAGTATTTAAAGTCTGCATCTCTAATACCTTTTAGAACTACTTCGGGAATAGGTAGAGATTCAAATGCGATCTGATTCAATTATTGCTCCACTCTGTGGAATATGGAGAGTATTGAGTTCCAAATATAATGGTAAAATCTAAGGAAGGAGTTTTCAATACAATAGGTTAGGTTATCTATTTGCTCATTATAGTTTGTCCTGGTGTTTTTGCAACCCTGAAACTCATTTTTCTTGACAGTTTATAGTCCCAAGTGATTCAATGCGCACCCCGTTTATAGTTGTTTTCTTAAACAATGCTGGGTTTTCCTACAAGTTACTTTGAAACCCCTAAGAATTAAGAATAGAAATATTTCTGAGGGATTAATTTTTAAATAGTAGTTGAAATATGGTTTTGAGTAATTGAGAATACGGGACTTTATAGAACTTTTTGTTGGTTTGTAAATTAGCTAATAGAGGTTTGCATTGATTAGGCACGATGTTGTAATTGTTGGTTCTGGGTTGGCGGGTATGAGAGCTGCCCTCGAGGTTTGTGAGGGGCTAGATGTTGCTATCTTAAGCAAAGTTTACCCTACTCGTTCTCATTCGGGAGCCGCTCAGGGAGGGATTGCAGCCTCTCTAGGGAACTCTGAACCTGATAGCTGGGAAGAGCACCTGTACGATACGGTCAAAGGTGGGGATTTTCTATGTGATCAGGACGCAGTGGAGGAATATGTTAAAGTTGCTCCTAAAGTTATTTACGAGCTTGAACATTTTGGTTGTGTGTTCAGCCGTACGCCCGATGGGAGGATCGCACAACGCAGTTTTGGTGGTCATTCAAAGCCACGAGCGTGTTTTTCTGCTGACCGTACTGGCCATGCAATTCTTCATGCCTTGCACGAACAACTTTTAAAACGCTCAAAATCGATTAAAATTTACTCCGAATGGTTTATGCATTCACTGGTTCTTGAGGGTGATTCTTGCAATGGCATTGTAGTTAGTGATGTTCGATCAGGCGCGGTTGAGGTAATCCAGGCTAAAGCAGTGATCTTTGCAACCGGTGGATATGGGCGTGTATTCAACATAACATCCAATGCATTTGCTAGTACCGATGACGGAGTTATGGCGGCTTATAATGCTGGGCTTCCACTTGAAGATGCGGAGTTTGTTCAATATCATCCTTCGGGTCTTTACCGTCAGGGAATCTTGTTTTCTGAAGCGGCAAGAGGTGAGGGCGGTTATCTTCTGAATGGTAAAGGTGAGCGTTTCATGGAAAAATACGCCCCTTCTCGAATGGAACTGGCACCGAGAGATATTGTTGCACGTGCAGAGCAAAGTGAGATTGATGCGGGGCTCGGGGTTGATGGGAAAGATATTATTCATCTAGATCTTAGACATCTGGGTCAAGCTCGAATTATGGAACGCCTGCCTCAAATCCGACAGTTAGGAATTGACTTTATTGGTGTTGATTGTGTTACAGATCCTTTACCTATTCAACCTACTGCCCACTATTCCATGGGAGGAATTCCTACTGATAAGTTTGGGCAAGTTTTAAAGGATGCTGAAGGAACCCCTGTTAAAGGTTTTTTTGCTGCTGGTGAGTGTTCTTGCGTTTCGGTTCATGGGGCCAATCGCCTAGGAACTAATTCTTTGTTGGATGCCGTTGTTTTTGGTGAACGGGCAGGTCGTGCCGCCCTTGAGTATGCAAAAAATATTAGTCATGCTCCTATTAATGAAAGCCATGAAAAAACTAAGGTGTTAGAATTGTTTGAAAATGTTTTTCAAAGGGAGGGTGAGGAGAGCTACAACGATATCAGAAATGAAATGAAAATCATTATGACTGAAAACTGTGGTGTTTTTCGCGATGAAAGTCGGTTGCAAATATGCATAGAAACTATTAAAAAACTCAAAGCAAGATATAAAAGAGGAAGAATCACTGACAAGGGCAAGCTATTCAACACCGAAATATATGAAGTTTTAGAACTCGGTAATATGCTTGGTATGGCTGAGATAATAGCTTTCGGTGCCATCAATAGAAAGGAAAGTCGTGGTGGCCATTCCCGAACAGACTATCCTAAACGTGATGATGAAAATTTTTTAAAACATAGTTTGATTTATAACACTGACAGTGGTATCGAAATTAAATATAAGCCAGTAATAATCACAAAACATAAGCCTGCGGAAAGAACCTATTGATGATTACTTTTAAGATCAAACGATATAACCCAGAGAAACAAGCAGAGTCTTATTTTGAGGAATTCCAATTGAGTGGCACAGATGATCTTACGTTGTTGGATTGTTTGAACCAAATTAAATGGACTCTCGATGGTAGTTTGACTTATCGCATGTCTTGCCGAAGCGCAATATGCGGCTCCTGTGCGGTAAAGGCAAATGGGCATTCTATACTTGCTTGTCAGAAGCAAGCAAGCCACTTGGTAAAGGATAATGATACTATTACTCTTGAACCGTTAGGCAATATGAAGCCAATTAAAGATCTAGCTGTTGATTTCAAGCCTTTCTGGGATAAAGTTAATAAGGTTAGTCCTTATCTGCAGCCAAATAAAAAAACACCAGAAAAAGAAATAAAACAATCACCGGAACAATTTAAACTCATTGACGATGCAAGTACATGCATAATGTGCGGTGCGTGCTATTCGGATTGTAATGTTCTTGAAGTGGATGATAGTTTTTTGGGTCCAGCTGCGCTTGCCAAGGCTCAGCGATTTGTGCAGGATTCTCGTGACGGAAAAACTTTAGCTCGTGTAAAAGAATTGAGTAAACCAGGTGGAATCTGGGATTGCACCCACTGTGGAGAATGCGTTGAGCGTTGTCCTAAACCGGCGGAACCTTTTGATCGCATTAAGGAGATCATGACCGTTGCGTTGGAACAGGGTGTTACTAGTAATAATGGTGCCCGTCATGCTCTATCATTTACCAAGTCAGTCAAATCTAGTGGTAGTCTCAATGAAAATATTATTCCTGTAGAGTCAGTGGGTTTTTTCAACTTCAAGGGATTGTTTGATTTGTTGCCCGTTGGTTTACGTATGTTTTTTAAAGGAAAGAATCCGCCGATTTTGCATAAGTCGATTGACGATGTTGAAGATGTTAAGCGAATTTATATGGAGCTAAACGAGTGATGAAATTTGCTTTGTTTACAGGATGTGTTGCTAAGGGTGCTACGCGAGAACTAATGCTTTCGACGATGAAATCTGCTGAGGGGCTGGGTATTGATTTTGTAGAAATGAAAAGCGCTGCATGTTGTGGCGCCGGAGTTGTTTCTGAAAAAAATCCACTTCTTGCTGATGCATTAAACGCTCGTACCATTGCAATAGCTGAAGAACAGAATCTGGATCTTGTGACTATTTGTTCTACCTGCCAAGGAATTTTAAAAAAAACAGAATGTCATGTCGACTCTGACCCTACTTATAAGGGAAAAGTTAATAATGTTCTCGAGGAAGGTGGTCATCAATATGCAGGTGGGAAGGTAAAAATTCAACACTTTGCGAATGTACTTGGTACTGAAGAAGGATTAAAACTTTTACGTGATAAAGTGAAGCGCCCGCTAACAGGTCTGAGGACTGCGGCATTTTATGGGTGTTATGTTTTGCGTCCATCAGAGTTATCCTTGTATGAAGATCCTGATAATCCAACAGGAATGGAAGAGATTTTTGAAATCTTAGGGGCTACACCCGTTTACTATGAAAGTCGTACTAAATGCTGCGGGTTTCCTATTATCATGATGAACAAGGATGCGTCTCACGACATGGCAGGCAATGCTCTTATAGATGCAATTGATAGCGGCGCAGATTGCGTAGTAACAGGGTGTCCATTGTGTCATTTAAGTCTTGATGCTTATCAACCTGAAATAGATAAAATGAATAAAAAGGGTTGTTCGATTCCAATCTTACATTTGCCCCAGCTCGTTGCTTTAGCTTTGGGTTATTCGCCACAGGAATTAGGGATGGATAAGCATATTGTTTCTACTACCAGATTAGATAAAATTCTAACCTAGATCCAGGTCCTACGATTGATCTTTCACTAGTACCTTCTTCCATGCGGAGGATGTGTTGGATAACTCTCAATCTTCATACAAGAAAAAAATTTTTGTGCTCGTAAGCGGTTTGGTTTTATTTTCAATCATTCTACTTATGCCACTTCCAGAAGGGATGACTTTTTCTGGGAAACGTCTCTTAGCAGTTATAGTTTTGATGGCTTGTTGGTGGATTGGTGAAGGGACCGCTATAGCTGTTACGGCACTTATTCCTCTTATTCTTTTTCCCTTATTGGGCATCATGTCGAGCAAGGAGGTTGCTCCCAACTATGCTAATCACTTCGTGTTCCTTTTTTTAGGCGGATTTATGATTGCATTAGCTATGGAGAAGTGGAATTTTCATAAGCGCCTAGCATTATGGATTATTGTCTTGATAGGAACGGGAGTTACAAGAATTATCCTAGGTTTTATGATGGCATCAGCATTTTTATCTATGTGGATTTCAAATACAGCTACAACGATGATGCTTCTTCCAGTGGGGATGGCTGTTGTGGGACAAGTTGCTCGCCAGTCTAATTTAAATGGCAGACGTGATAAATTTTCTGAGAAACAGGTGGTAGAAAGCATGGGACTTGTCCTTATGTTAGGCTTGGCTTATTCAGCTAGTATAGGAGGGGTTGGCACGCTTATTGGCACAGCGCCTAACATTGTTTTTGCAGGATTCTATAAAAATCTTTACCCGGAAAATCCAGCAATTAGTTTTGTGGAATGGATGACTATGGCAGTTCCTGTGATAATTGTTTTCATTCCCATTGTATGGATTTACCTTTGCAAATTTGTATCTCCAATTCCTTTGAGTCAGATTGAGTTTTCAAAGGGCAACGAAAATATTATTAAACATGAGCTTGCAGAATTGGGTAAAATTACTCGCCCGGAAAAAATGGTTGCCTGCGTTTTTGCTGCTACAGCCTTGATGTGGATTTTTCGTAAACCCCTTGAGTTAGGATCAATTACTTTGCCAGGATGGTCAAGTCTTTTTTCAAACCCTGAAATGCTTAATGATTCAAGCGTGGCAATGATAATGGGTATTTTGCTAATGCTCCTTCCTGTTCATTTTAGCCAAGGTGTCATAGTTGATGGGCAGCGTGAATATTTCCTTCTTGACTGGAAGACAGTAGAGACACGGATGCCCTGGGGAATATTACTATTATTTGGCGGTGGTTTTGCTCTTGCTTCAGGTTTTACCAAAACTGGGCTGACAGGTTGGATTGGAAATCAGTTGACTGGACTATCCTTATTTCCTTTGTGGTCAGTAGTTTTATGCGTATGTTTGATTATAACATTTTTAACCGAGCTTACTTCGAATACGGCGACATCTACAATTATTTTACCAGTAATGGGGGCAGCTGCAGTGGTTGCTGGTTTTCACCCATTGATGTTCATGTTGCCGGCAACACTTTCAGCATCATTTGCCTTCATGCTACCTGTTGCGACGCCTCCTAATGCTATTGTATTTGGAAGTGGTTGGGTAACTATTCCTGCGATGTCGCGTGCCGGATTTGCTCTTAACCTGATTGGGGCGGTGCTTGTGACAGCACTTACTTTACTGCTTATTCAGACTCTTTTTTTGTAGTAGTTCCTAATATTTTTACAATGTTATGAAATGGGGGTCTTTTCTATTATTCAATACCTTAGCTTTTCATTCGGCACTAACGCTGGAAAGGTAGCTCTTTATAAAAAATATTTTTGATTTTTTTTAATGTGTTTTTACGTGGATGCAGAGCTTACTGGCTTCCATTTCAGTTGTGGATTTCGGGCGGCCATGATTTCATCTGGACGAGATACAACGGGGATTTGAGGTGAGTCATGAAAAACTTCTGGAGTTTTTTCTGCTAGTTCAGCTATTTTTTTCATGGCTTTAATGAATTCGTCCAGTGTTTCCTTTGATTCTGTTTCGGTCGGTTCGATCATCAATGCACCCTTTACAATTAATGGGAAGTAAACTGTAGGGGGGTGAAATCCGTAGTCAATGAGCATTTTTGCTATATCCATTGTGCTTACCTTTTTTGCAAGTTGATATTTGTCGTTGAATACGCACTCATGCAAACTTGGCCCATCGTAGGGGAGATGATAGTCTTTGCCAAGCGAGGCCTTGATATAGTTGGCATTTAGAACTGCCATTTCTGAAGCTTTTTTGATTCCTTCTGGACCAAGAGACCTAATATAGGTATAAGCCCGAACGAGGATGCCAAAGTTGCCGTAAAAGGCTTTCATTTTTCCAATGCTATCAGGGCGGTTATTATTAAGTACATATTTACCATTTTTATGCTCGATAGTTGGTTTTGGGAGAAAAGGCTCTAGTTTGCTGACGATCCCTACAGGACCAGCTCCTGGTCCACCGCCACCGTGAGGAGTGGAGAATGTCTTGTGTAAATTGAAGTGTAAAACATCTATTCCCATGTCTTTTATTTTCGTTTTGCCCATTACTGCGTTTAGATTGGCCCCATCGCAGTATACTAGTCCACCCTTCTTATGAACGATCTCAGTAACTTTTAATATGTCCGTTTCGAACATTCCTAGAGTGTTTGGATTAGTCAGCATTACAGCTGCAGTTTCTTCATCCATAATAGATTCTAGTTTTTTTGGATCTATTAGGCCTCGTTCATCTGACTGTATTTGTACTACACTATATCCACATAAATTTGCAGTGGCTGGATTAGTTCCATGGGCTGAGTCGGGTAAGATAACTTTTTGTCTCTGTTTTCCTTGAGCCGAGTGATATGCATGAATCATGAGCATTCCTGCTAATTCCCCTTGCGCACCCGCTGCAGGTTGCAAGCTTACATGTTCCATGCCACTAATTTCTTTGAGGTACTCTTGCAATTCAAACATGAGCTGTATGCTACCTTGTGAAAGAGATTCAGGTGTGTACGGATGATGTTGTGCGAACCCGGGAAGAGACGCGGTTTCGTTATTAACCTTAGGGTTATATTTCATTGTGCAGGAACCTAGTGGATAAAAATTTGTGTCAATACTGAAATTCCATTGTGAAAGTCTTGTGAAGTGTCGAACAACATCGAGTTCAGTCAGTTCGGGAAAATTTTCAATTGGACCACGAATTTCCGCAACAGGGAGAATAGCTTCAAGTTCTACTTCAGGGACATCACATTTTGGAAGGGAGTAAGCTTCGCGACCCGGTGACCCCATTTCAAAAAGTAACGGTTCGTTGAAAACCAAGCCTTTTTTTCCTATTGACGAGTCGTTTAATAATTGGTGAGGAGGTTTATTCATTCTTGGTCCTTATAGCTAAATATTAGACAGATTTTGTAGAGATAGGATGTGATATGAAACTTTGTATCAGCAGCCTTATCATGAATTAAGTGGTGCCTTGTTATAACGAAAAAAAATATAGATTAATAGAGATCCCCGCAATTATATCGTTTTATGAATAGGAGTGTTAGTGAGCAATTGATTAATTTTATCTAGGATGGTCTCGGGTGAAAGGGTATCTGGTTTTTTTTCTTCAAGTAGAATATGTGGAGTATTTATAGGTTTCCAGCGCGCGATTTCTCCGTGCTTAAAGATCACCACTATCGGTGTTTCTACTGCAGAAGCAAGATGCATTATTCCGGTATGGTTGCAAAGCAAGAGGTCGCTTTTTTTAATGACTAGAGCCAGCTCTTTTATTGAAAGAATTGGTAGTTTATTAATTTTCTGGTTTGCCATTTGATTGATCTGATCTATTAATAGCTCTTCACCTGGAGCGCATATAAAAAAAACCTCTGCTTTTTTAGAACTAGATAGTTTATCTGCCACGACTTGAAAGTTCTTCGCTTCCCATCCCCATTTTTCGATACGTGTTCCAGGTTTTATTAGCACGAGTGGGTATTGAGGGTGTTTGCGGAGTGTGTTCAGCATGGCAGTAATTTTTTTTTCTTCATCCTGATTAAAATATAGGCGCGGATACTTCGAACTTATTTTTAATCCTGAATGATTTAACAATTCAAGATTATTTAAGCTTTCGTGGCGTTGCTGGTTATCTATGGGTAAGCGAATATCATAGAGCCAAACTGTTTCATCGTGTGCATAGCCTATTTTATATTTGGCTCCGCTGATTAAGGCAATAAGGGAAGAAATTACACTGAATTTTTTGTTTAGTGTAAATGCAACATCAAATCTATTTTGGCGAAGTTGTTTTATAGTGGTTCCAATATTTTTTGGGGCAAAGGAGATTATTTTATCTATATTGGGGTTGTCAGTTAGGATGGAGACATTATTACTATCTACGACTGCAGTTACTTGAAGATGTGGAAAGGAGTTTTTGATAGATTCATAAACAGGTGTTGATAAAACTACATCACCAAGGCGATCGGGTCTTATCACTAAAATAGATGAGAGAGAGTTGAAATTTATAGGGAGTGGAGGGGATATTTTTTTACCTGAAAGCAATCCAATCACTAGCCATAGGACATGCTTTGCAATGCGTTCTATTTTGCGAGCCAGTTCGCCCATAAGGTTTGTTTAGCCAAGAGGCAGTGCGTTTACAGCAATGGTTGGGCTTGATCTATGAGCATGATAGGAATGTCATCCTGAATGATATACTTTAGCTTACATGCTTTGCAGTCAAGGCTATCTTCTTTAAGAGTTAATTCTAAATCGCCTTTACATTTTGGGCAAACCAAAATTTCTAAAAGTTCTTTGTCAAAAGCCATCGTGCTGCCTTTCTCTTCTGATTTTAGTGTTAAGAGGAGGTTATCATCTTAATGTGCTCAGAAGCTAATTTTTTCGTTGCTTCGAACATGTTTTGTACTGTTACTTTGTCCATGCACTCAGTTGTTCCTAAGGGGCACTGGCGCTTCCAGCAGAAGCTACAGTTTAATTTGTGAAAAACAGCTTCATGTTTCTTTGAATAGGCGCCATTTCGGTTTGGGTCAGTGGGGCCCCATACCGAAACCGTAGGAATACCTAATGCCCAGCAGATATGAAACGGTCCAGAATCACTTCCCACAAATAAAGAAAGCTTTTTATAGATTCCTATAGATTCTGCTATAGAGGTAGCAGGTGCTATCCATGATTGTTGTTTCATTGAATTTGAGATATTGCGGACCATATCTTCTTCCCCTGGCCCCCATGTAAGAAGAATTGAAAAGCCCAATTCTTCCGTTAGTCTGTCGGCAAACCGAGCGTAACGTTCTATACTCCAAAGTTTAGTTGGAAATCCAGCTCCCGGGTTTATACCAGCTATGGGTTTTTTTGTGAGCTTGCTATTTTTCATCATAAAAGCTTCTGAGGTGTGCTCATCCTCCGCGCGGATGGATATTGTGAACTCCGTCTGAGGATGAAAGTCTCCTAAGGCTGAAAGTTGAGATAGGCAACGGTCCACTATATGACTACTAGAAGAAAGATACTTGCTTTGGTTATTGTTAAACCAGGTATTAATTTTTTCTCGACAGTTGTTGCGATGAAACCCAACCCTGTTGGGTGCGCCTGTCATGCGAGCAATGACTCCGGTTTTAATGAGACCTTGTAAGTCGAAGGTCCAGTCAAACTGGCGTTTCTTTAATAGTTTTCTTATTATACAGATTTCATCCCAGGATTTGGTGCTGAGATTTTTGCGCCAATATTTAGTTCGGATTGGGATTACTTCATCAAGATCTGGATTCCATTTGATTAAGTCCTGAAAGCTTTCCTCGATTATCCAAGCAATATAAGCGTCAGGATAATTTGTTCTCAGGGTTCGAAGAAAGGGCAAGGCATGAACAATATCGCCTATGGAGCTAAGTTTAATGATTAGAAATTTTTGTTTTAGGGAGTTCATTGTCGGTTAGTTTAGAAAGCTTGTTTTTAAAAAGATTAAGTATGTTGAGATAAAAATATTTATACCCTATGTAACCGATTAGAACGCCTAATAGAGTTCCACTCAAAATATCTGTGGGGTAGTGCACACCAAGGTAAACCCTCGAGTAGCCTATCAGCAAAGCTAAAATATATAAAAAAAACGCGAGGTTTTTGTGAGCAAGAGAGAAGATGGTGGCAAATGAGAATGAGTTTATCGCGTGGTTAGAAGGAAATGAAAAACTGTTAGAACAACTGGCAATATCCCTCACATTGTCAAGGACGTGGCAAGGCCTATCACGTGCAATTAGTTCTTTTAATGTTGCTCCCAAAAGATCGGAAATAGATACGGTTAAGCCTGTAGCTAGAACCAATGCCAGTCCGTGCATCTTCTTGAACCAGAGAAAAACCACCAAACAAATACTCCCAGGCCATATGAAGTTTTGCTTGATAGAAATGAACTGCATGAACTTTTGGAATATTCGAGATTGAAAATGCGTATTGATCCAGTAGAATAATGAAATGTCTAGCTCAGAAAGAATGGTTGAATCCCCTTGAAAGTTTAAGTCATACGCATGTCTGCATAGATTTTATTGGCTTTGAAACTTGTAGTCAAACGATTTGTGGGAGAAGAATCTTCCTAAAGCCTCTTTGGCTCATAGTTAAGAACCAACTACGAAAATATAGACTTTAATGGCAAAACAAAATAAAAGTGCTTTGGTTATTTTTGCTCGAGATCCTATAGTGGGGCAGGTTAAAACGCGCCTCAATCCATTTTTAGACTTGCAAACGACTTGTGATCTGTATACTTGTTTTCTTTCCGATAGTCTCGACAAAATCTGTGCTGTGGAATCTACCGATTGCTTTGTTGGTGTTTACCCTTCGATTACCTCGGGATATTTCGAGAGATTGGATCCCTCTTTATCTATTAATACTTTTGTTCAGGAGGGGAAAGACCTCGGCGACAGGATGAAAAATACTTTTTCCGCAAGATTTGCAGATGGTTATGAGAAGGTTGTTATTATAGGAGCTGATAGTCCGAGTTTGCCTTTAATTTATATCGAGCAAGCTTTGTTTTCCAAGGAAGATGTGGTTTTGGGCCCTAGTATTGACGGAGGATATTATTTGATAGGCATGAGAGGAAATTTGACAGATGTTTTTGATGGTATAGCGTGGGGCGGTGACATGGTTTTGAAAGATACTTTTTGCAAGTTGAAATCAAGTGGAGTGTCTTTGTCACTTCTTCCTGCCTGGTACGATGTAGATCGGTCGAATGATTTGATATTTCTTAAAACACATTTGGAACTTATGTCTGCCGTGGGGCAGAAAGAAGGGGCGTTGACTAAAAAATTTTTAAGCGAACTATCTTTTTAATTTTTGATTCAGAAAGTTTAAATTCTATCAATGAAAATTTTTAAATATTCCGACCCAGACTTTGAACTAGCTTTAAGCGCAGTTGTTAATCGAGCTAACCATGACCTCGTGGCCTACGATGCCTCGGTCCGTGAAATTTTAAAACAGATCAAAGAGTGCGGCGATGCCGCATTGCTTGAATACACTCTTCAATTTGATAAGTTCGATCCATCTGTGGGAGGAATCGAGGTAACACAGAGTGAGATCGATCAAGCACGGGAGAAGGTAGGAGATAAGGAAGTAGAAGCATTGAAGCGGGCTGCGGAAAACATACGCGAGTTCCATGGGCACCAGATCCAGAAGTCTTGGGAATATAAAAAAAATGGTGTGTTGTTGGGGCAGAATATAAGGCCTCTTGAAACTGCAGGAATTTATGTTCCAGGTGGCAAGGCTTCCTATCCGTCATCTGTTTTGATGAATGCGATTCCCGCAAAAGTTGCAGGGGTGGAAAATGTCGTGATGTGTAGCCCCGCTTCAAAAGGAAAATATAGTCCACATGTCCTTATTGCGGCCGAGATTGCCGGAGTTGATGCTATCTTTAAAGTAGGCGGGGCGCAAGCAATTGGTGCAATGGCATATGGTACGGATACTATTCCAAGGGTGGATAAGATTGTGGGGCCTGGCAATATTTATGTTGCGTTAGCTAAACGAATGGTATTCGGGTTGGTGGATATCGATATGATTGCAGGTCCGAGCGAAATCTTGATCCTAGCTGACGATAGTGCGCATGCGGATTTCATTGCAGCCGATTTGTTATCACAGGCAGAGCATGATGAACAGGCAGTTCCAATATTGGTGACTTGTTCTGAAAAACTAGCCCAAGATGTGATGAAGGAATTGACAAAACAGACTAATCGGTTGAACAGGCAGTCTATTATTAAAGAGTCTCTTAGTGGTCAATGTCGCCTATTTGTTGTGAGATCTATGGCCGAGGCCGTAAAGGCGGCCAATGACATCGCACCGGAGCATTTGGAACTTGCAGTGAAAGATCCTCAAACTTTTGTCAAGCAAATTAAGAATGCCGGTGCTATATTTTTAGGGCATTACACACCCGAGGCAGTCGGAGATTATTTAGCGGGCCCCAACCATGTTTTGCCTACTAGCGGGACAGCTAGATTTTCGTCACCCCTTGGAGTTTATGATTTTATGAAAAAAATGAGCGTCATGTCCTATTCCCCTGAAGCTCTTGCAAAAGACGCTCCCTTAATTAGGATAATTGCTGATATGGAGCATTTGGATGCCCATGCTAATGCTGTGGATTTGAGGATCAAAAGGCTAAATGATGGGTGATTTAAAAAGGCGATTTTTGCTAGACAAATAAAGGGTTTTTTTATCTTGACATGCAATTGTGCGCATGATAAAAATCCCGAAATGGCTCAAGGTGCGCCTTTTTGTGTTGTATTGATTCATAGGCACTGAAAGCCGTATCCATTAGTAGTCACCGGTGATTGAGAAACAGTTTAGTTATGGTGACTTTGTATTGAGTTATTGTGAATTTTTAAAAAGAAAATCAATTAAGTCTATTGCTGGACCAACTTAACTAACAAACTAACAAATACTAATTTAAAATATTTTAAAACTACGTATTATTAAGTCCACAAAGGAGGACAAGGCTATGCAGGGGAAAACTAGAAGTTTAAATATTCTGCCCGTTGCTCTGTTTTTTGCAGTCGCATTATACATGATGCCTGGGCTGGCAGGAGATGCTTTCGCGAAGGAAGCTTTTGCGGAGCAGGTCTTCGCTGAGCAGGCATTTGCGAAAGAAGTGATGGCTGCTGAAGGCGATGCTGAGGGGGAAGGTGAGCCTGAGATCGAATGGAGCCAAGACGTCTTCTATAAGGACTTTGAAGGTAACCCTCTTAGGGGGCCTGTGAGCGGTGCTCCAGCGCCTGAATTGGGTGAGAATGACTATAATAACTATGACTTTGCTCCAAGTCGCATGATTTTGTGGATGGCAAACCAACAGCATCTTTATTTTGGTAGTTTTGTTCTTGCCGTTCCAATTTTCTGTATGCTGATTGAGTTTGTCGGTATCAGAAGTCGCGAGAGTGACCCCGTAATGTCAGAGAAGTATGACCGTTTGGCTCATGACCTTATGAAGGTTAGTCTTACCGCTTATTCCTGGACAGCTATACTGGGTGGTATACTGCTGTTTACCTTTATTACGCTCTTTCCCGGATTCTTTAAATATATGGCAACTATTTTCCGCCCGGTAATGCACGTTTATGCATTGATGTTCTTGGCCGAAAGTGGTGTTCTTTATGTCTACTATTATGGTTGGGACAAGATGAATGATGGTGGTTTCTTAAAATGGATTCACTGTAGTCTTTCCGTTTTGCTTAACCTTGTAGGAACAGTTTTAATGTACCTAGCTAATTCATGGGCAACCTTCATGCAGGCTCCTGGTGGAATTGATGAGCAGGGGCGCTTCTTGGGCAATATCTGGCACGTAATTCACTCTACTTTATGGAACCCGGTCGGTGTTCATAGAATTTTAGGAAATATCGTTTTTGGTGGTGGTATTGTCGGAGCTTATGCTGCATATCACTACCTCACAGCAAAAGATGAGGAAACCAAAGCCCATTATGATTGGGTTTGTTATATCGCGATGTTTATCGCCATATTTGGTCTTATCCCACTTCCGTTCGCTGGTTACTGGTTGATGAAGGAAGTGTATGCGTTCCGTCAGCAGATGGGTATTACCTTGATGGGTGGAATCATGGCTTGGTTGTTTATCATCCAGGCGGTAATGATCGGGTTGCTCTTTTTCGGTGCTAACTCATACCTGCATAACAGTATGTCGCGGGTAAACGGTTCGCAGCGGTACATGAAATATTGTAAATACATGGTTCTGCTCCTGATTGTGTGCTTTACCATGTGGATGACGCCTCATACGATAGTAATGACACCCGCTGAATTAAAAGAGATGGGGGGTGCCCAGCACCCAATTGTAGGTCACTTTGGGGTTATGTCTGCAAAGAATACGGCTGTCAACTTGATGATCACTTGTACGGTTCTTTGTTTTCTACTTTATCAGAGGTCCAATAAAAAGATAACAGTGCCGTGGGCGACAGTAGGTAACTGTTGGATCTCCGCTATTTTCGTAGGCGCGGCCTTGAATATTATTTTCTTAGGTGTTTATGGATATTTTCTTCCCGCAAACCAACGTGTTGGCCTTTCGGTGCCGCAGGTAACAACCACTCTTACAACGTTATTCGCGGGTACAGCTATTAATATCTCCATGTTTAAGGATTCCGAATCTATGGGTGATATTAAATGGGGTACTCAGTCTAAGGTTGGAACTTATGCAATCTTCCTGCTTGCGATTTCGTTTACATGGTTGATGGGACTGATGGGATACATTCGTTCTGCCGTAAGATTATTCTGGCATGTAACTGAGGTGTTAAGAGATAACTCGCCTGATGCATACACCCTGACTATTGGTGAAGCTGGTAAGATGCTGACATTCAATACTCTTTTTGTGTGGGTTCAGTTTGTTGTGGTTTTCTGGGTTGCTAGTTTGACGGTAAAACCGGCAAAAGGAAAGGTGCCAGACGCAGTTCCTGTTCCAGCTCAGCAACAACAGTAGTAAATAGCAACTTGAATGGCGCTACCATTGTTATGCTTAGAAAAAGCTTAATTTTGGTGGCGCTTTCGTTAATGTGTTTTTGGCAAGTTTAATTATTGTGAATTATAAAGGAGAGGAGTAGGGGGATGCTTCCAGAGCAACGTGACATTTTATGGACATTTTTATCTATCATGTTTACGGTTTTTGCGCTTTACGCTTTTATTAACGTCATAAAGCACTGCCGTGAGCGGGATGATGTAAGTACGACATTCTGGGGAGGTATTTTCGGTGCCTTTCTTACTGTCATGTTTCTCGAGACCGTTCATATGTTTGGTCTTACGCAGGTTGAGCAGTTAGGTTTCTTTTTTGGCAAGATGGTGTTGACGGTTTTCTTGTTGTTGCTCACTTGGGGTATCTTTTTCAAGAGTACTGCGATTGAAAACCAATCCCCCCCAATAATCCGAGCATTTTTCTGGTGGACTACAATTTCTGTTCTGCTTGCAGGTTATAGTAACTGGTTGCCGCAGCAACGTAGTGATCCGCCGCCAAAGGCGACTGCCTTTGTTGGTGAGATTACAATGGAAGAGTATGCGGAGATGGGACGAGTAATCATATTTGGCACAAAGCAAATCGCTGGGGAAAAGGCTATTGGAAAAGGCCAGTGCCCTCTTTGCCATACTTTCGATGCGGGAGATAATATTGGTCGATGTCCTAATTTATTTGGTGTTGGGGAACGTGGTTTCACGCGAGTTAAGGAAGAAAGATATAAGACAGAGCCTGTTGCCGTTGGAGAAAACGAGCCTAAATCAAATATTATTAAAGGTGCGCCGGATCAGATTCCTGAGGAGTATAGAAGAGCGGGTGCCCCAGGTTATGATGGCATGACTGCTGAAGATTATATACGAGAGTCTATGATGTGCCCCTCTTGTTACGTGGTTAAGGGTTATGGTAAGGCCGGTGATAAGGTAAGCCCGATGCCAGTTATAAGCAAGCCTCCGATTAGTTTGAGTAATATTGAGGTTAATGCTGTTATCGCTTACCTGCAGTCATACAATACTCCAGGTGACTTTGCTGGAGTGACTGTGCCCCTGCCATCGGCTGATGATGGTCCTGCAGAAACAGCAGAAGAAGAAGGGGAAGCGCCCATTTTTGTAACAGGTGCTGAACCTATTGGGGAGATGATTAATACGTTAGGTTGTCCTTTGTGTCATACGATACCTGGTATCGAGGGTGCGGTTGGTGAACTTGGTCCGAAATTACATGAGAAGATCAATGCCCCGAATCGCATTAAGGATTCGCGATATAAGGGGAAGGCAACAAATACCAAAGAATATGTTAGGGAGTCGATTTTGAATCCTAATGCATATATTGTTATGAATGAAGAAGAAAATGAGCTCTACCCAGAGGGTGTTATGCCACAAGATTTTAAGAACAAACTCTCGGTAGATGCTATTGATAAATTAGTTGATTTTATCAGTCAGACAGAAGGCTAAACGATAGGAGAGTGTGTCAATGAACAAATCATTTCTTAGTTTGATCTTGGCGGTAGTAGGTTGGGCTGTGTTTCACTACGGCTTACTTCCTATCTTTTCGCCAGAACCAGTAGGTTGGGTGTTGAACCCATATGTTTATTATCTGCTATTTGTTGCGTATTTGATCGTAGTGAATGTTGGTATGAGGTTAAAGCCGGCGATGACTCTGAGGGCTTTCTATGTTTGGATGCTAGGGTATTATTTTTACGATAGTATCCTTGCACCGCATATTCCTTGGACCTTATTTGTTACGTATATGATGTTGTGGTCGATTGGTACTTTTCTTTATATCAGTCAAGATCCAATCACTTTCCGAGAGTTTAGGGCACCGATAGTTAAAACAATTGTCGGTGAGTATAAGATGGCACGGGTGGTTGTTTTTACCTTATTGCCACTTATGGTGGGCTTTGCCACTTACAACACAATTTATCCTTCTTTTTCAGAGCCTGTGGAGTTAAGAACTGTTCATCCGGCACCTCCTTCTACTACCAAGGTGCACGGTAAAACTTACAAGCTCGAAGAGATTGGTAATCCTTTTAGAACTGACGAGCAGGATAATTACAAGGATAGTTTTCCATTTCTTGATGAGACGGAATATATGAAAAACGTTACCGAGGGTGGAACCGTCTTTTTTCAGAATTGCCACTACTGTCATGGTGATCAGTTGAACGGGCTGGGTATGTTCTCCCACGCATTCAACCCTACACCAGCTAACTTTATTGATCCTGGTACAATTGCCATGCTTCAGGAGTCATTCCTGTTCTGGCGTGTATCTAAAGGTGGGCCAGGGCTTCCAAATGAATCAACTCCTTGGTCGTCAGCAATGCCTCCTTGGGAGGAGCATCTGACTACAGATGAAATCTGGAAGGTTATTCTTTTTGAATACTGGTATACCGGATGGCATCCAAGAACCTTCGATACAGAGGGAGCTGTGGCTGAGTAGGAGTTAATTTATTTAAAAATTGGTTGAATGAATAACCTTAAAAATATTTAGTGGGGATTAAAATGAACATTAAAATTAAAACTGGAAAGATGCTAAAGGCCATTTTGGCACTCATGTTTTCCGTTTTGTTAGCGGGAACGGCCTTGGCTGAAGATAAACCGGCTGATCCAATTCAGCAGGATAAGCTTGAAAAGGGAAAGAAGGTTTATTTCAAACGTTGTGTTTGGTGCCATGGAGTTGAGGGTGCAGGTGATGGCCCCTCTCATGATCGTTTGTTCACTAAGCCTAGGAACTTTGTGCAAGGAACTTTCAAGATTCGCTGGACAAACTCAGGGGAGCTTCCTAGAGATGTAGATCTCATTAATACTGTCACGCACGGTCTGACAGGTTCGGCTATGCCTGCCTGGGGTGATTTCCTGAGCAAGGATGAAATTGAATCAGTTGTTCAATTTGTTAAGAGTCTTGTTCAGGATAGGGACTGGAGCGACGAGGATGAGACAGTTGAGGATGTAGTGTCCGAGCTTGGATCAAATCCTTGGGGAGCTAAAGCGCCTTACTACCATGAAATTCCCCAGGAAGCCATTGATGAAGGTAAGAAGATTATGGTGGCTAATAAGTGCTTTGAGTGTCACGGTGGAGAGGGTGCTGGAGATGGCAACCCTACCATGAAGGATGATTGGGGATTTCCTATAGTTGCTGCTAGTTGGAAGGAGTGCTGGAATTTTCGTGGAGCGCGACGTGATCACTATGATCCATTCAACGTCGCTCGCACGATTTCAACTGGATTGAATGGGACACCAATGCCGAACTTCAGAGATAAAGTCAGCATTGAGGACCGATGGAAATTGGCAGCTTTCGTGAATTCTTTATGTCCGCGTAAGAAGATCGATAAGCTAACCAACAAACCCATCCCGGACTTTTTGATCGCTTCTAAATACACAGAGGGTGAAATAGTGCCTAAGATTTCTGACCCGATGTGGCAAGCGCCTGACCACGACCCAAAAATAGTAGAACGGTCTGAGGATAAGGTTGATCATCCTAGAAGAAACTACATTGCTTTAGCTGGTCAGATCACTATTGGCGAGCGGAACTTTGATCCGAAATCAGATAACCTTTGGGTTTCTTCACGGTGGAATAAAGATCAGGGTCTCTACTACCTAGTAGAGTACGATAACCGATTTCTTTCTACAGACCCAGAATATCC
>CAZOYP010000004.1:0-48561 GCA_964584125.1 uncultured Nitrospinaceae bacterium
TAAATAAATATATAACGGATAATGTTAAACCTGAAGAATACATTCTCTCCTTTCCTTGGGGCTACTATTCACAATTTACAGGTAGAACCAATGCTCTTACTGCATGGGATGTTGTTTATGGCGTTTTAACAGAGCGACAAAAAAATATTGCCTTAAGCCAGCTTGAAGAACGTAAACCCAAACTTGTAATATTGAATCATGTTAATGCGGCGGTACAAATCGCTCCAGTTAGGGGTGACACTCTAAACCAGACTTCCTGGAGAACCGAAAATAGCCCTATTTTTACTGGTTACGACAACCCTTTAGAAATTTATATTCTAGAGAATTATCATATTGCAAAAAGGTTCAAGTATGCTTCCATAATGGAAAGAAACGAGAAAAGAAAACCTTTTGACCGCACATTTAAAGTCACACCGATTGACTCATCAAGTTTAAAGGGAATAGTTTTTAAGGGAGTAGAACCTATAAACAACAACTTTAAGTTCAAAATTGAAGATCGGAAAATTCGGATAGAATATATATTAAAGGAACCACAATACGCCACACATGTTGAACTAAAATTTTTAATTAACCAAGTTTCATACAAAAAAATTCTTTCAAAAAGCCACTTGCGTTTGGGTATTATAGATTCCAAAGGCCAGCAAGTTTTAGGAGGTCCAAATGTAAACGATATAGCAGACCTTGGTCGTGTTAAAAATTTGGTAGAGGGTGCACAGATACCCTTAAAAAATTTTCTAAAGAAAATCACGACAGTTTGGATCGAATTAGAAACTCCTGAGCCTTATATGCTCCCTCAAGATATTCAAATAGTTTCATTAAACCTTCTCTTCGACCAACGAATCAAGCTGGATTGACTACATTTAGCATTAGCTTGCATCGTATGAGACGGAAACATTCGTTTTAAAATACAAAAAATGGATAATAACTTTCTTGGTATAATCTCTACATTGAATAAAACCGTAGTTTAAAATTTTGTAAAAAACTCGAAGGCTCGGTCAGAGGGAATATAGCTTTAGGGTATGATGGCGAGAAAAGAACAAAGAGACTGTGTGAGTTGCAGGAGAACTCAATTGTATATAAGGAGGAGAAACTTTTATGAACCAGCAATTAATAAGCAATAAGCTAAGTATTCAGCAATTTATTATGAAGTCAATAGTTACAGCAGTCACAATTTTAGCAATATACCACCTGACCATTGCAACCTTTGTTGCAAGGACCGTTTCTTTAATGGATAAATTGGAACCTGTTCTTGTGTTAGTTGCAAAAGCTGACCCGGTATTAAATCGAGATTATATATTAGAACAACTAAAAATTCTTGGGCTTAATTTGCTTAAAGGAGATCCAAATTCACAAGGGTTTATTTATTACTATGAAAAACTTGCAGATCGTATGGAAAATATTACCGGCGAAAATAAGAATAGATTTCGAAAAAGTACAAGAAAAATTTTAAACAACCTCTCGCCAATATTTGACGAACAGGTGGATTATTATAAAACAAACCGTTTGCCACGCTCGGACCAGTGAGATTTATTCTTGAAAGTTTCTAATAGATTTGCGTTGTACGGTTGCAACTTGGTGTTGAAATTCCCATTGCTGGATCAGTTAAGTTATTGTCGAGAGGGGGGGGTGGGTCTACGTTTATAAGGTTATGAAAATATCAAGTTCTTCGGTACTAAATAATTCCTATTTTTAAAACTAGTTTGTTAACAAATTTTTGTGCGGGGTTCCTGAGATAACAATGATAAGGTTTGTAAAGTAAGTAAGTGGATAATTTTTTGGGTAGATTAGATGAAACGATACTTTGTAGACTCTATTAAAAAAATTGGTAGGTTATTTTTTAAATTTCTATTAAAAAACCTATTAATATTAAAACCGGTTTTTGTGTTGATAGACCCGAAAGCTCGCTCCTATATTAAAGTGATAATCATAAGGGCAATTTTTAAGACTTTATATTCTGGGAGTGCAAACACAGTATTTGATTTAAACTTAAATAAAGGATTGACTCTTATTGGTTACCCATTTGCAGGTACTGGAGAAGGAGAGTTTCTTAGGCAAACAGCGAAGACTTTTTTGAGTGTTGATGTTGCTGTTGGTATTTATGATTGCAACTCTGAAGTGCGACCCAGTCAAAAAGTTAAAAGCTTAGATTGCTTGGTTCGATCTGACAACCTATATCGAACTAATATTTTCCACTTAAAACCAGACCAAGCAGAGGCCTTAGTTATTTCGCTTGGTAATTCTTTTTTTGAAGGACGATATAATATTGGTAATTGTTTCTGGGAATTAAGTGGTTTTCCTAGAGCTTGGATAAACACACTAAATTTTTTTAATGAAGTCTGGTGTCAGTCTAGATTTATACAGTCGACGGTTTCTAAATGCTCTACAGGACCTGTTGTTTATATGCCACCGATTTTTGGGGTTGAAAACTCTGAAGAATTTGATCGTGCTTATTTTAACCTTCCCCCAAATAGGTTCCTTTTTTTATTTATTTTTGATTTTAAATCCTATGTTTCTAGAAAAAACCCCCTAGGTTGTATTAAAGCTTTTCAGAAAGCATTTTCCCAGAATGATAAAAGTGTGGGATTGGTATTAAAATGTTTGGGGGGGGGTCAGTATGCTGATGAATTCAAGCTTCTTGCTAGGGCTGTTCAAGGAGATTCCAGAATCAATCTAATCGACGCTATTTTCTCTTCGAAAGAAATAACTGGCCTAATGAGTGTTTGTGATAGCTTTGTATCACTTCACCGTTCCGAAGGTCTTGGGATTAGTATTGCTCAAAGTATGTTGCTTGGTAAGCCTGTGATTGCCACCAACTACTCGGGTAATACAGACTTTACTAAACCTGGTAACTCTTGCTTGGTAGATTATAATTTAATAGAAGTAAAGAAAGGTGAATATCCTTTTTTTAAAGGTCAAGTTTGGGCAGATCCTAGCATAGATCAGGCTTCAAACTATATGCGACGATTAGTTGAAGATGAAAGCTACAGAAATTCCGTTGCCCAGGCAGGATATTCGTACATTAAGACTCACTATGACGCAGAGGTTGTTGGTGCAAAATACCGAGGTAGGCTGATGGAATTAGGATTAGTTGGCGATTAAAACTTATTCCTAGATTGATACTCATGACGACTAATCCATTGTTAGGTTGGACAAAACCGCCCTTTTTTATGTAGTCAGTTTAAATTGCCTTTTAATCATAATGTGATGTTAGGTGTAGAACCAATGTCTAAGTTCTTGGTTAGTTATGTTAAAAAATTTTAAATGTTTTTTTATTAAAAGTTAGTTACAATTATATGCTATAAAAAAAATTTATTTTATGGAGTAGGCTATGTCCATTCGCTCGATTCGTGTTAGTCATATTGTCTTGTCTACCAAAGATGTAGCGGAATTGTTGCTTGAAAATCTAAGGTCCTGCGAAAGCAATGAATTGATGCTAAAAATGTTTTCTAAATTAGCCAAAAAATATAGTGCTTGTGGAACCAACAAAAAGGGCGGTGATCTTGGGTTTCTGGATTTCAACACAGCTGCTCCAGAACTAGAAAAGGCTGCTATGGAAGCTCCCGTTGGGAAAGTATCCGGCCCTATTCAAAGTAAATTTGGCTATCATATTTTTGTAATTACAGAAGAAGAAAAAATGATTGATACGGGCATCGACGGCCTTACTGGTACTGCTATAGGTGCAGGAGACGGAACTTTATAGCCCCCCCTTTTTAACTTCCAGTAACTATGCGTCTTTTAGGGATTCATCACATTGCCTTGAACGTTCGTCAACTAGATCAGGCAGAGCGGTTTTACACTGATATTCTTGGATTAAAAGTTTTAAAAAGATTTTCCAAGGGGTTACGTCACCTTATCTTAGAGGCTGGAAATTCCCAGATTGCTTTGTTTGAAGTTCCAGATTTAGAGATACAGCCTCACATAGAGAAACTTAGCGAAACAGGTTATATGCACTTTGCCTTTCAGATAGACAAAGAAATGTTTCAATTGGCGGTAAAAAAACTTTTAGCTAATAGTATTGATATTGGCGAGGGACCTGTGCGGCGGGGTGATGGAGATTCGGTTTATTTCCAAGATTTGGACTATAACCATTTAGAAATTCATTGTAATGACGGAAAAAATTCTTGAAAAAGCGCTTAATGGCGAGCGCATCTCATCTATAGAAGCAGTCCGATTGTTTGAAACAACAGACATGCTTTTGTTGGGAAATGTTGCCTCGCATCTCTCCAGAAAAAAACTAAAAGAGCGAGTTATAACTTACATTGTTGATCGTAATATAAATTACACAAACATTTGCGTCACTGATTGTGCTTTTTGTGCCTTTTACAGAAAAGAAGGTGATGAGGAAGCTTATGTTCACCCTTTTGAAACTATAGCCCTAAAGATAGAAGAAATAATTTCCTTAGGAGGGAGGCAAATTCTTTTACAGGGGGGTCATAATACTAGCCTGAAAATTGATTATTTTGAAGATTTATTTCGGCGTATTAAAGAACGGTTTGACATTCATTTGCATGCATTATCCCCGCCTGAGATAGTCCATACTGCAAAAATTTCGAAACTTACTATCCCAGATACTATTCACAGGTTAAGTGAATCTGGTTTGGATAGTATCCCTGGGGGTGGGGGCGAGATTTTAGTAGATCGTGTTCGTCGGAAAATTAGTCCAAAAAAATGTTCGACCGAAGAATGGCTTGATGTTATGGATTGCGCTCATGGTATGAATATCCCTACTACTGCGACAATGATGTTTGGTCATATAGAAACGATTGAGGATCGAGTGGAACACCTTAGACGAATACGCGAACAGCAGGATAAAACAACTGGCTTTACTGCATTTATTCCATGGCCTTTTCAGCCTGGCCGTACAGAGCTAGGCTTGGATTTAGATATCAGTTCTCAAGTAACAGGACTTGATTATCTCAAGACTTTGGCTATTAGCCGCATTTTTTTGGATAACTTTGATAATTTACAGTCATCATGGGTGACTCAAGGACCTAAAATAGGCCAAATGGCATTATATTACGGTGCAAATGATATGGGGAGCACCATGCTTGAAGAGAATGTTGTTAGTGCTGCAGGTACTGTTCATTGTCTCAATGAAGAAGATATTTGTAGGGTTATTATCGATAGTGGATTTAAACCTCAGAGAAGAAATATGAGATACGAAAAAGTAAGTTAGAAGATTAGTTATAACCAGAAAAGATATTCAAAAAAATAGTCGTGCTTGTTATTTATATTGTCAAATGGTTACGCTGCTTTTTTGGAATCAGGGGAAGGGAGTAACCTTAGTCCTTTTAGATCTAAGGTGTCTTGTAAAGAAATGGAACCTTTGCCCTCATCAGGTATAGAATTGACAAACGATTGTCTTAAAGAATGAGGTGTAGCTAATTTTTTTAAACCAGATGCAAGGAGGGCTTTTTTGAAAAACTTCGCCACGGCTCGAGTTGTTAGTGTGTAGCCCCGCTCACTAGGAAATAAAAACTGACTGGCATTTTTAGTTCCAACATGTTTTATCAATGACTGCTTAAGGTGTTTTGGAATAGAAACTACTCTTTGATTTTTTTCAAAACCTGGTACATACAATATTAGTTTTTCAAGATTAAGGTGTTCTACTTTGACTGCCACTAACTCAGAAACTCTTAAACCAGCCGAGTAAGCCAGTTCAATCATTAAACGATTTCTAGAAGTTTTTGCGTGAGATGCTATTTGGTAAACTTCATTAGGGGTAAGCAATATTGGTGCAGGGCGGTTTTTTTTGGGTCGTTTAAGCTCTGAAACATTGAGCTGCTTTCCAAATAATTCATAATAAAAAATCTCCATTGATTTTGTCGCTTGGTCTATTGTTGACCTGGAGAGGCCACTACCGATAAGCTGATTCAAGTGGTTTTGAATATCATATCCTGTGATATTTCGAAAATTGATTGTGCGGTTAAAACGAATAAAGCCTTGGACTTGTCCAATATATGCTTTGATTGTGCCGGGACTATATCCGCATAGTTTCATATGATTTTGCATAGTACTTAAAAATTTAACTAGTTCTGGGCTGGTGATAGCAGTTGTGCTCATGAACGTGTCTCCCTAAGCGGAGCGCCGACGACGCAATGGTGCTAGTTTTAATAAAATTAACTCGAAAATGCGACTACCTGAATTATAGCCAATAAGTCTAATATTATCAATAAGTTAATTATTTTTTTTTTTATGAGAGGAGATGATGACTTAAGATTTGTAGACTTTGTAGGAGGTGTTTCAAATCTTAACCAAATACTATTCATTAAAGTGATATGTGATAGGTTCAGATTGTGGTGACTCTCAGAATCATAGGTTTATTTTTTAAAGTAAGCCTCAATGGCCGAGATAAGTCCAGCTACGGTGTATTGACTGGGAACGATAGCCACTTTAAGGCCATAACTTTCGGCAGTTTTTTGAGTGATGGGTCCGATGCACGCGACAATGGTTTTATTAAGTTTTTCACGTTGTTCTTTGTTAAGGCGGTCAAGAAAATTAGTCACAGTTGATGATGATGTGAAGGTAATAACATCAATGCTCCCTTCATTCAATCGATTAAGAAAACTGGCCTCGGATGATTCAGGTCGAATTGTTTGGTAAGCATGAACTACGTCAATACTGGCTCCCATTTCGCGGAGTGTATTCGGTAAAACTTCACGAGCGATAGCAGCACGTGGCAAAAGAAATTTTTTTCCTTCGATATTTTTCTTGCCTATAGATTCAATTAATGATTCGGCCACATAACTTTCAGGAACTGTATCGACTTTAATATTTAAGTTACGTACGGCTTGCTCAGTTTTGGGGCCGATCGCATAAATGCGGATTCCTTTAAGTTCTCTAATATCTTTATTTTTTTCTTTCAATCGCTGAGAAAAAAAATGGACTCCATTTACACTGGTGAAGATTAGCCCGTCATAGCTTGATAGGATTTCAAGCGATTTATCGAGCGGGCTCCAGTCTGCCGGAGGAATAGTTTTAATGGATGAATAGAGAAGTGCTTCGGCTCCTCGTTCTTCAAGCATATGGATAAATGATTCTGCCTGTTCCTCGGCTCGAGTTATAACAAATGTTTTTCCAAATAGTGGTAAAGCTTCATACCAGTTTGTGATTGGCTTTAGGTTAACTACCTCACCAATGATAGTGAGAGTTGGAGGTTGGATTTTTTCTTTAGTGGCTATATCGACTATAGTTTTAAGGGTGCCAACCCATGTTTTTTGGCGGGAAGTAGTGCCCCATTGAATAACTGCGACAGGAGTATTTGGGTTTTTTTTAAATTTTATCAGTTGTTCAACAATTCTTGGTAGTTTGCGCGCACCCATGAGAAAAACCAATGTTCCTGTACGAGTAGAAATGTTTTCCCAATCAATTTTTAGATGTTCTTCTCCGAATTCATTACTCCCGGTAATTATTGAAATAGTTGATGCGTGATCGCGATGTGTAAGAGGAATTCCTGCATATGCCGAAACGCCCACGGGGGATGGAATTCCAGGGACAATTGTAAAGCGAATATTTGCTTCTTTGAGGGCTTGTACTTCTTCGCCTCCACGGCCAAAAATAAAAGGATCTCCTCCTTTTAAACGAACAACAACCTTACCTGAACGTGCACGGTCAACTAATAGTTGATTGATTTCATTTTGTGTGACTGTGGCATGTCCCGATTTTTTCCCAACGTATATTAATTCCGCTGAACTGGAGAAACGAAGCATGTTTGTGTTGACCAAGTGGTCATATATGACCACATTTGCCCGTACTAACCAATCTTTTCCTCTAAGGGTTAGAAGCCCAATATCTCCGGGGCCGGCGCCAACCAAAATAACATGTCCCTCTTCAAATTTAATTTCAGTCATCACATGAATGGATATAATTAGAAAGACTAGCAAAGTCTTCAATTGATAATGTTTCTCCTCTACGACTCAAGTTAATTCCAGCTAACTCTGTTTCTCCATTTTTGTTTTGAAATAAGCTTTCCCATCCAGTGAGATTATTTTTGAGCATTTTTCGCTTGTGCAAAAAAGAAGAATTAACCACAGAAAAAAATGTTTTTAGATTATCAACTTGCACTCTTGGAGTGTTAAGTGGGGTAAGCTTTATAACTGAAGAATCAATTTTTGGTTTTGGTGAAAAAGCGGTTTTGCTCACCTCTGTAATTCGTTCCACTTCGCAGTAAAACTGAATAAAAACGGAAAGCGATCCATATTCTCTGGTGCCTGGGATAGCAACTAGCCGGTCGACAACCTCTTTTTGAAGCATCACTGTAATTTGGGTAAAGTGTTTGCGATAATGGATCAGCCTCTTAAGGATATGTGTTGCGGCATAGTATGGTAAATTTGAAACCACTTGATATTGGTTTCTTAATGCACTGTAGTTATATTTTAATGCATCTGCTTGAATAAGTTGAAAGTTTTCCTTTGCTTTAAAGCGGTCTGTTAATGCTAGACAAAGCTTAGAATCTATTTCAATGGCTGTTAATGACTTAGCTTTTTCCAGCAAGATATCAGTGAGAATCCCTTTTCCAGGGCCAATTTCCAATACATGCTGATTTTTGGAAATATTTGCGTGGTGAATAATTTCGCAAGCGATGTTCTCATCGATTAGATAGTTTTGTCCCAGTCGGGGTTTCTTCATCTCGAGTGTATAGGCTTCGTAAGTTGGGCCGCTGATTGTGTCGCTAGCTCAAGGCTTTTGGAAGAGGCGCAGTTTTTTCCGGCTATATCAAAAGCTGTCCCATGATCAACTGATGTGCGAATTATTGGTAGTCCAATAGTCACATTAACCGCTGTCCCTTTGTTGGCCATTTTAACAGGAATCATTCCTTGATCATGATACATTGTAATTACGACATCGTATTCGTTTGGTTTTAAATTTGCGAATAAAGCGTCTGCCGAAAACGGGCCTAAAGCGTTGATCCCCTCTTTTCGTACATCGTCCAGAGCTGGAATGATTGCTGTTAGTTCTTCTTTGCCAAAAATTCCACCATCCCCGCAGTGTGGGTTTAGGCCAGTAACAGCAATTTTTGGAGATCCCGTAACATGTTCTAGTAACCAGTTATGAGTAAGCTTAATAGTAGTTGCTATTTGTTTGCGTGTGATAAGTTGTCCTACTTTATTGAGTGGAATATGTGTTGTGGCAGTTACCACTCGTAATGCACCACCGGTCAACATGAGCGCTGCGTCCTTAGTGTCAGTGAGGGCGGCTAGCATTTCAGTGTGCCCCGGCCACAAAAACCCAGCCAGATGAATGCTCTCTTTATTGATTGGAGCTGTAACAATTGCCTCAACTTTATGATCGACTGCTAAATTTACTGCAGCACGGATATATTCTACGGATGCTTTTCCGCCCACAGGACTAGGTTGGCCAATATTAATAATACTTTGAATATTTTTCAGGTCTAATACGTCAATAGAACCTGGAGCAAAGGATGCTTCTGTCGGAGATGATATAGCGACAATAGACAGATTAGAGGAAAGTTTCAAGGCCACCTTATTTAAAAATGCGGCGTCTCCAATAACAATTGGAAAGGAGAAGTTGTAGATAGATCTGTCCTGAAACATTTTAATAATTACTTCCGGTCCGACACCGGCGGGGTCGCCCATGGTAATGGCGATGCGTGGTCGGTATTCCAAGGTGTTTCCCTCCAAAACTCTTTAAACGGTTATACCGGTGCGTGGTGGTGCGACCCGGAGAGAACTATTGGATCAGCCTCTTAATTTTTGAACTTTCGGTCGGCTTTGTTCAATGGGAGCCATTGGATTGGGGCTGGCCGCTAGTATTTCTTTTGTGACGGTACTCTCATATTCTTTGAAGTTCTCAACGAATTGAGCGGCTAGCTCCCGAGCCTTTTTATCGTATTCCTTTTTATCTTTCCAGGTATTTCTTGGGTTAAGAATTTCCTGAGGCACAGCTTGATGGCCTTCGATGTTAACAGATGTTGGAATATGTAAACCAAATACCGGATCTGCTTCTGTTGGAGCGCTCTTAAGCTCTCCTTTTAGAATAGCACTGATCATTGCCCGAGTATGTGCTATTTCCATTCGATGTCCTACCCCATATTGTCCAGCAGTCCAGCCTGTATTAACTAGCCAACAGTCGACATTATGCTTGGCAATACGTTCGCCCAGCATATTGGCATAAACTGAAGGGTGTAGAGTCATAAATGGAGCACCAAAGCAGGTGCTGAATACGGCGGTGGGTTCTCGGCTTAGCCCTTTTTCGGTTCCTGCTACCTTTGCAGTATAACCGGAGATGAAGTGGTACATGGCTTGTTCGGGAGTCATTTTAGCAACTGGAGGCAGTACGCCATAAGCATCGCATGTAAGCATGATCACCTGTTTTGGGTTATCACCCATCCCATTGGGGACTGCATTTTTAATATGTGTAATCGGATAGCTTGCTCGTGTATTTTCAGTAAGACTTGCATCATCTAGATTGAGTCTTCGTGTAATTGGGTCCATAACTACATTTTCGAGAATAGTTCCAAATTGCCGCGTACACTGGAAGATTTCTGGTTCTGCTTCTTTAGAAAGACGAATGACCTTCGCATAGCATCCACCTTCAAAATTAAAAACTCCCTTATCACTCCATCCATGTTCGTCGTCTCCGATCAAATCACGGTTAGGGTCGGCTGAAAGGGTAGTTTTTCCCGTACCAGAAAGACCAAAAAAAACTGCAGAATCTCCATCAGAGCCAATGTTTGCTGAACAATGCATCGATAGGACTGAATGTTTTTTAGGTAATAGATAATTGAGAACAGAAAATACAGATTTTTTTATTTCGCCGGCATAATATGTTCCTCCTATGAGGACTAATTGCTTAGAGTAATCAACTACAACAAATACCTCCGAATTAGTGCCATCAATCGAAGGTACAGCTTGAAAACTGGGAACATGAAGTATAGTGAACTCTGGAACATGATTAGCTAGGTTGTCGAGATCTTTTATTTGGATAAACATGTTTCTTGCGAAAAGATTATGCCAGGCCGTTTCTGTAATAACACGGATGTGAAGCTGTTTTTCGCGGTCTGCCCCAGCACAACAATCCTGAACGTAAAGGCTTTTATTTTGAAGATAAGCAAGTATGCGACCGTACAAGGCATCAAATTGCTCAACACCGAAAGGTTTGTTTACTTTGCCCCACCAAATATCTTCTTGACTGCCTGGTTCTTTAACAATGAACTTGTCGTTAGGGGCACGGCCGGTGTGCTGGCCTGTCGCTACTACCACAGGGCCTAGGTGAGAAATATGCCCCTCTCCGTTACGGCTGATGTGTTCGTACAAAGCGGGTGTTGTCAGATTCCAAAAAATTTCTTTCGCGTTCTTAATTCCGTGGTGTTCCAACCCAACTTTGTGTTTTAAGCCCTTTGTGGACATTGCAGAAAACTCCTTATACGAGAATTTTGAGAGAAATTATTCTTTAATTTAATTTTTTTTTGATTGAAAGGCATTAAAATAAAGCCTCTTAATCGATTATACTTGGGATATTATCATAGATTTTAGTGAGTCAAAATAGAAGACTATAAAAATATTTGCCAAACAGTCTCAAACTTTGAGAAATTAGGTATAAGTGAACGCCCCTTCCTTACTTCTCGGTAATTATTGGTTATTTTATAAGAGATTATGAATATTTTTGGACAAAAGAAAAAAAACTCAGAAGTTAAGATACTTACCCGAGAAAAAAGCGATTATAACGATATTTATGTTATGCAGAAAGGCTCCAAGCGTGAAATGTGGTTCCGAAAAAAGAACGATTTTTTTCTTCAAAGTCGTATCGACATTAATAAATTGGATAATCTTATTCTGATTAATACAAAATTGCTAATTTCTGCTCTTTTGTTGCAGCCCACACCGAAGAGAATTCTTATGATTGGTCTTGGTGGGTGCGCTATAAGTAACTTCTTATCTTTCTTGTATCCACAAGTCATTATAGATGTTGTTGAAATAGATCAGAAGGTCATAGATATTTCTAAAAAATTTTTTTATTTAAACGAAACATCGAACTATAAAGTGCATCAAGATGATGGGCGTCGATTTATTCGAAAAATGTCGGGTAGAAAAACTTATGATTTGATTTACCTCGATGCTTTTAAAAGCGGATCGATCCCATTTCATCTAAAAACTATTCAATTTTATAAAGATGTGAATCGGGTTCTTTCTTCTGAGGGAGTGGTTGGTTCTAATCTATACGGAAAAAGTAATTTGTTGAAGCCCAACGACTGGAAAACATTCTCTGGTGAATTTAACAAAATTTATTGTTTTGAAGACAACGGTCGTAAGTCTACAGTCCTTTTTGCAACAAATAGAGTAGAGACTTGGGGTATGAGTCACTTTATTCAAGCAGCAAAAAAATTTCCTTTGTCGTTGCCATTTTCGTTGGTAGATATCGCTAAAACTTACCGACCAGAAAAGCTAGAAAAAGATAACGGAACTGTGTTCGAAGATAATTTTAAAAAAAATGAGTTTGACCGAACGATAGAAAAAAACAACCTAGATCATACAAAGTTCATTCCTTATCCGATCAAAAACTTTGAATGATCTAAAAGTATAGTTAAGAGGCAAGAGTTTTCTTGATATCGAAAAACTGAATACGGTTATTACACATATCTGCGACAGCAAGAAGGTCATTGCGTGTGCCCATCCATCCTACACGATTAAACTGTCCGATTCGCCTACCTGAGTTCCCATAAATTCCTTGAATATTTAAGGAAGAGTCTAGGTGGAGAATACGACTGCTCCAGTGGTCAGAGGCGAAAACTCCATAGTCGTGGCTAAATGTAGTAATGTATAGATCCCCAAACCCTGTATCTTTTCGAATAAGATTTGCTAATAAATTCCCATGAGAATCGTAGCGTTTAATTAGACTCTCTGATTGGTCGGCAACAAGATATTCTCCATTTTTAAGGCAGCAGATGCCTATAGGATGCTTCAAGTCTTTAGGAGTTAATGAATTTATAAGATTACCGTTTGGATCATAGACTTGAATCCGATCGTGAGAGGTATCTGCTATCCAAAGATTATCTTCATTGTCAATAGAGGACGAGAAGACTATACCTAAACGTTGTCCTTTTTCCCCATAGTCACCAAATGTTAAGAGAAGCTCTCCGTCTGGAGAGAACTTTTGAACTCGCTGGTTATTCATATCAACAATATATACGTTATTTTGCCGATCTAATTGCAAGCTAACAGGGTACTGAAATCTTCCGGGACCATTGCCCCATCCTCCGAATAGGGCAAGACATATACCGGATTGCGAAATTCGGCGCACATAATGGTTTTCTTGGTCCACGTAAAATAGATTTCCGCTAGTATCAAAAGCTAACCCCATAGGTTGCGCAAGGGTCCCCATAGCTGGGCCCATGGGGGTAAGAGAATGGCTAAGGGTAGGTACCAATTCAAAAATATACCGTTCCTTTTTGTATACGTTAGTTTGGCGAAGAAAATCGAAAAGACGAGCCAGCCTATTGCATGTTCTAGAGTGACGGATGAGATTGAACTTTAAATCCTCTAGGTCGTTTCGAATTGCATCTATTTCTAAATCTAATTGTAGAGACTGGTCAATTTTATTTGTATTTTGCTCCAAAAGTAAGTTCGACTGCTGACTTTTTAAGCTAGAGAAGCGGAAATTAAAATCTTTAATTTTTTTTGCAGTATAATCTACGTTAGTTTCTTCTTGCGAATGATAGACCGCTAGTTTTTCATAAAAAGACTGAGCAGATGATTCTTGACCCACCTTTTTATTGGAAGCAAGTAAAGCAGAACCAGTTATTAGCCTGTTTATATTATTGTTTTCATTTACCTCAAGAGTCAAAATCATTCGCCGAAGAAGACTAGTCTGAAAATTAACAACATAGATATTATTATTGATCGAGATACGAGATCGTTTATCTTGCGGGGCAATGTGTTTCAGTTTTTGATTTAAGTCTCCGTATTGCTTGTGGAGATCTTTTAGTTGTTCCTGCAGGTCATGATTTTTTTCTTCGTAATTGGTTTGAGATTCTAAAATTTTAGAAATTCTTTGAACAATATCATCCGGTAAGGAGTCTATGCAGTAAGTGCTGTTCCCTATAATAAGTTGGTTGTATTTTATTTCAAAATCGGCACTCTCGGTATCATAGGAGTTAATAATTTCTTTAATACTTAAATCTTCAACGTCGAAAGGTACAGGTAAGAAATAATCTGGGCTGGGTTTCCTAGATATAGGCGTCTTATTTTTTCCCCAGTGAGCAATCCATAAATCGATCAGGTCTCGCCACAAGGTATCTATGATGGCGTGAGCTGGCCGAATTTCATGAATACCAAGCAAAATTTTTGGTACGATCTGATTCCCAGGAGGTTCCCCGATTATTTGGGACAAAATCTCGCCGGTCTGAAGGCTATTAGTTGAATTTTGCGAGCAACACTTAAAAGCAATCAGTATAGTGCGAACTTCAAAAAGTAAGGGTGTGAATAGAGAAAGTGTTCGATTGTTAGCATGAAAATTTGATAGGAAAACACTCCACTTTGACTGGTCTTCCTGCAATTCGCCGAAAGCCTTTACTAATTCCATTTCATTTTTTTCTTTGATTGCAAGGTTAGCGGAGAATACATCTCCTAACACATTTAACCTTCTAATTAAATCATCGCACCCTGCCTGAACTATTTTTGACGATTTGTGAGCGCTAATTATGTTGCTTATGTACTCAGCTAATTGATCTGATAATCGGCAGTGCTTATATGAAATATCGCGAATTTTTCGAAATAGGATTTTATCTTGTTTTTCTGCATTGAATAACTCTCGATTGAAAATTAGAGGGTTTTCTTGGTTCTCAAGAATATCCAGTTGTTTTTTAAATTCTTCGGCACTAAATTTTCTAGCTGCTTTTTCCCAAGTTTCGTAAGTTGCCAAAACTTTTTCTCGCGAAAAATCCATTTGTTTTGAAAAAACGTCAAGTCCACTCAAGAGAGCTGTTTCGTTTTTTAACGAATGATCTTCTTTCAGCGTTATACGACTAATATTTAAAAGAATGTTTGCGTCAAATTTTTCTGCTAGGTATTTCTGATTTTCTCCAGATTGCATAAGTTGGATAGCTTTTGCATAGCTTTCCTCTGCCCTTAAGGGGTCTAGTGATTGCTCTTTGAGTTGGCCTTCGAGCGTAGACCATTTTGGATTTTTAGGGTCAGATTGAATTCTGTTGTCGACAATTGACTTTAAAGTCTCAGAAGGTGTTGAAAAACGGAATACACTTGGATTAAAGGTAAGGCCTATATGCAATTTCCCATGAGAGTCTATAGCTGTTAGACACGGAGCCTTGAGCGACGAAGAGTTATCTATTTGTTCTAAAGAGTCTAAGAATTGTCCAAACGGGGAAAATATTTGAACGCGATTATTATTTAAATCACAAACATATAGAAGATCATTTTCCCCAATGGAGATGCACAGAGGGTATTGAAACTGACCAGCTTCTTCTCCTCGTTCACCAAATGTAAGTACCCTCTGCCAATTTTTATCGAACTTGACGATGCGATGATTACCACTATCAGTAATGAAATAATTTCCCTGACTATCTCTCTCTATGGATGTTGGGAATTCAAATGCTGGGGATGAAAAAAGGTTAGCGGGAGTTTCATAGAAATAGGCAAGATGTTCCTCCAGAACCGTACCACGCTGGCCAATCCATCCGAGAGACTCTCCTTCGGGGGAAAACCATTGAATGCGATGATTATAACGCTCAACTACCAAGATCGTTCCACAATCTTTAACCATAATATCGTAGGGTTCGTTCAGTTCGCCTTTTCCTTCTCCATATGAACCAAAAGTTTGTTGATGATTTCCATTTGGATCAAACTTTTGGATTCGATGATTCCAACTGTCTGCTACGTAAATATTTCCATGTCTATCTACCTCTACGCCCTTTGGATAATAAAATTGTCCACTTTCTTTGCCTTTTTCACCAAAGCTTTTCACCAACTGATCATTATCATAAATTTGAACACGGTGATTGAAATCATCTGCAAGAACTAATTGTCCCAGAGGGGTGAAAGCAAACCCAGAAGGAGGTGAGAGTTGCTCAGAAGCTTTGTTGTCTAAGCGAAATGAATTATCAAAAGAGATAGATAACATAAGTTTGGTTATTGTTTTCTTATTAGGATACGGTGGGTGTGAATTTGGAAAGAATTAAATATATTAATCCAGCTCACTATCAACTTAGTGCATTTAATCACAAACTGAAATCGATGACAATAGAGTGCTAAAAGCAGGGCTGTTTTTTTCGCAATATTAAGATTTGATGATTAGCGTTTCAATTTCACTGTCAGGCACAGTACGTGAACTTTGTATTTGAAAGCGACGAAAAAGCATAGGAAGAAGCATTCTAAATGCATCCAATTTACTCTTGAATAAGGTAATGCCTTGACCACGATACGTGAAATATTTAATATCATTGAACTGATGCTTCAAAATTGCCCATACATATCGGAAATACATTTTTAAAGAATAGTTCCTGATAAGTACAAATATATCATTGCGTTTGCAAAGGTAAATATAACGGTCACTATACAGTCCTACGGTGGCAGTTCCTATATGATAAACCTTGGCTTCGGGAAGATAAATACATTTGAACCCTTGTAGCTGCCCCCGCATATTTATGTCTACATCTTCAGCAAAAATAAAGAAGTCTTCATCAAAAACTCCCACTTGTTCAAAGAAATCACGCCTATAGATCCCAGCGCCAGCGCAGGCACCAAATACGTAATCCTCTTGGTTATATTGGCCGACGTCTTTTTCCCCTTGCCCTCTTCCACCTCCTGCTGACCATGCGTGAAATAAGTCTCCAGTGTTGTAGAATACATCACGCTGATCAAGAAACATCATTTTAGTCGTGCCCATACCACATTCTGGGTGACGCTCCATACCCTCGTAAAGCTTTGAAAGCCAACTTGACTCTACCTCAATATCATTATTAAGGAGACTGATATATTTTCCTTTTGCGGCCTTGATGCCTTGGTTGCATGCAACCGCAAAGCCCATATTTTTCTCATTTCTAATTAAACGGACTTGTGGGTATTTTGCCTCGATCATTTCACGTGATCCGTCTACCGATCCATTATCGACTACGATTACCTCGTAACTATCGAAATCAGATAAAGCCAAAGAGTCAAGGCACATACCGATAAATTTTATTCCATCCCAGTTTGGGACAATAACGCTGATTTTCAAGGTAAGAACCTCTTAATTACTTTTTAAGAAAATATAAGTACATTATAAGCATATCGGCGCATTACACAAAAATCTAAATCAACTATGCCCCTGATGTTTTGGTATCTTGGGATGCTAAAAGTAGTTTTTTAGCTCCAGCATGATCTGAAACCAATTCCAGACAATTTTTTAAGCACTTTTCTCTTTGAGGGTTGGAAGTTAAACGAGCAAGACGAAACCAGGCATTTGCTTGAACGTGAGGGTAATTTTTTCTGTTAGAGGCTATTTGTTCAAATTTTTCGATAGCAGAGTCCATATGTCCTGCCTGTTCTAATTCTGATGCTAGGGCATATTGCAGAAGTTTATTGTCTGGTTCGTTTTTCAAAAACTCGTTTATTGTTTCGTGCTTAGGTCTTTGTTGACTTTCAAGGCTTGCTAGTTCTGTCGCTAGTCGAGTAAGCACCCATTCCCGATCACTTGTTAATTTTATTGTGCCAGTATTCTTACAGAGATTTTTTAGTCTAGGGATATCTTTTAATTTTCCTAGTGCCTCAATAGTCCATTCCCAGCAATTAATCGTTTTTGGAGATTGAGTTTTTACAAGGTCTAAAGCACTTTTCGCATCGCGATAGTTGTTTTGTTCAACATTAATTTTAGTTAGCAGGTAAAAGGTTTCTGAATTGTATCCAAATTTTCTAATCTCTTCTTTGATTAATGCTTTTGCTTCATCAAGCTGGCTTATTTTGATAAGCTGTATCGCTAGCGAAAGTCTATTTTCAGATCGGTAAGGAGCAATTTTTAAAACCCTTTGATAGCATGCAGCTGCTTCTTCCACCCTACCAACTGAAGCATAAATTTCTCCCATGTAATCCCAACCGTCCACGTCTTGCGGATTAAGCTTTAAAAGTTTTTTGCATTGTGTAGTGGCGGTATTTATTCTGCCTTGTAAGAAGTCTTCGCGATTAACGCCAGGGGCATGCCGTCGCCCACTAGTTAAAGATTCCATTAGCTTCATTTTTTCTGAGAAAGATAGAGAACTTGGATCGATTGGGACAGAAGTTATAGCTTCAAGCTTATAAACTGGGAAACGAGCTAAAACCACCTTAATTAAGCGATAACGTAGTCCCGTGATCTGTTCAAGAGTGCTCATGTCAAGATCATCAAATGATTTAATTAGATAAGTTGGTCTGTGTTTCAAAAGTCCTCCGACCATCGAATTAAAAAAACCCTCGAGAGCTGGGGTATCCCAGGGGCCAATAGAGTAATGCAAATAATTATCTGAAGCTGGGAGCCCTGCGAGGTGGTAGATTTGAGAAAATGTTCCCCAAACATAGATTCTTTGATTAGATTGATTCTTTAAGCTCGCCAGTCGCTTCAACTGTTTGCTAAGGTGAGGCAAGTAAAGATATTGGTCAAATTTTTCGTAACGGGCAAGAGTATTGGGTTGAAGCGGAAGAAGATAATAAGGTGCCAGGGACTCTAGATTCCAAGCAAGTGAGAAAAAAAATAATGACCCCAAAACCCAAGCAATAAGATTTGTTCCTAAAGCCCAATCTAATCCCAGCCCAGATGTGACAGATAGTAGAGCAATCCATGGAAGATAGTGGTAACGGGAAAAGGTTCGCTGAACGATCATCATAGCTATAGTTGTAGCGGCAAAGGTAAGTAAAAACGGATGATTGTTAGAGACAATGATGAGGATCAGAGCAGGAAGTCCAAAAACCCAAACTGGAAGAGTTTGTTTAATAATTAGCCAAACTTCCCGCACGATACTGAAGTACATTTTTTTTGTTTTTACAAGACGTAATGTGGTAGCTAATCGGGTGTTATTTTGTTTTCTAGAGATGGGATCCATATACCCGAGTTTCCAATCAATAAGGAGTGATACCAATGTGGGGATTAATACTCCCATTAACATAATCAGAGTAACTGTTGTTCCGTATATAATAACTACAGGTAATAACATTGCCGGGACATAAACTAGAGTGGTGATTTTTGCTATAGATGCTAACCCGAAGCAAACCCCGGCTAAAAAAATACTTTCCGGACCATATTCTATAAACCCCAATGCAGCAAGAATGAAGGGTATATAGAACTGTTCGAAGTTAAAAGAACCCGCTATAAGGTCAGGGCTGGTTCCATAAAATGCATAGAGTAATCCTGCTGTAATCGCTGCTATTGAATTTTGTGTGAATGACCAGGTGACGTAATATACGGTTACCGCAGATAATATGTGAAATATAGTTTGGAGTCCGCGTAATCGTTGTACACCTCCTTTGGGATTTCCGTATAAAAAATCCAAAATAGGTATTTTCCAGAAGGGGTTTCCAATAAGCTGGATGTCTTTTTTCCATTTTAAGCCGAGCTTGGCAAAACGAGCTCGATATGTATAGATTGAGAAATCATCATCCAGAGGGAAATTCCTGAATGGCAATCGGCAGGCCAGAGCCGTTATCAGTACCGTAAGAGGAAATAAAAATGTATGATATTCCATGAGTTGTTTCTTACGTTTGGATAATCTGACGTTATAAAGATTTTTCTAAGCTAAGGTTTATACACTACCTATTTTTCAGTTTTTTTAAGGCATTCGTCATTCTGTTAATTTTGTTTTTTCTCCGAGGAGTAACCTTTGTTATAGGGAGTCAATGGGATAATTCTTTAAGAGACTATCGGCTATTTTAACGGATTAAGTTAGAATGTAGGAGTATTTTCATGGTTCTAGGAGCTTTGAGGTGCTAGTTTATTTCGAATAATTTTCTTTGAAAAATAAGTTTAGTAGAAAAAATAATATTTAAGGGGATCTAAATGATTCTGGATGATTTAAGAAAAAAATACCAAGATCAAAATAGGCGGATAGACCGGCTCAGGGGGTATCTTTGACATCGATAATAAATTACAAGAGATTGCAAGTTTAGATAAAGAAACTACGCAGACAGATTTTTGGGAAAATAACGAATCTGCCCAAAAAGTTCTCCAAAGACGATCCGCTTGTCAGCGAATTGTCAATTCCTGGGAAAGCCTTCATGAAGATGATCAAAATAACAGCGTCCTTCTAGAGCTAGCTGAAGAGGAGGAAGATGAATCGTTGCTAAGTGAAATGGAAAACTCTATTAAAGAGTTGGAAGCCAAGTTAGCGAGCGCTGAAGTGAAAGCTATTCTTTCTGGAGAGAGCGATTTTAATAATGCCATTGTATCAATTAACTCAGGAGCTGGGGGGACAGAGTCTCAAGACTGGGCAGAAATGTTGTTAAGGATGTACACACGCTGGGGTGAGCGTAACGGGTATAAGACTGAAACTTTGGATGTTCAGTACGGGGAAGAAGCCGGAATAAAAAGCGCTACTGTGATATTTTCGGGAGATTACGCTTACGGCTATCTCAAGGCAGAAATTGGGGTGCACCGATTAGTTCGTATTTCTCCTTACGATGCTAACAAAAGGCGACACACCTCTTTTGCATCGGTCTTTGTTTTTTCCGAAGTTGACGAAAATATGGAGATTGAGATAAAAGAAGAAGATTTGAAGATCGACCTATACCGTGCGTCGGGTCCTGGTGGACAAGGGGTAAATACAACTGACTCTGCTGTAAGAATAACTCACATCCCTTCAGGTATTGTTGTGCAGTGCCAGAATGAGAGATCTCAGCATAAGAATAGATCTTCCGCGATGAGAGTGCTTAAGGCTCGAATCTTTGAAACAGAACAAGAGAAACTAAACGCAGAAAAAAAAGAACAGGAACAGTCAAAAAAGAAAATCGAATGGGGAAGTCAAATTCGTTCCTATGTTCTTCAGCCCTACCGGCTGGTTAAAGATCTTCGCACTAACCATGAAATAGGAAATGTCGATGCTGTTCTAGACGGTGATATTGATTCCTTCATAGAAGCGTATTTACTTAACAGTAATAATTAAGCATTGAAATTATATCTAATGGAATATTCGCAACTACATTTACATGGCCATGAATAATGGGTTGGAAAATATTTTCGAGCAATATTTTTTTATAATTGCTGAAAGTTCATAACTTTAGTGTGTGGGCGCTCATGCTTTTATTATGAATTTTCCTTCTTCCCGCGTACTTGTTTTTCCTCCTGATTTTTTTTCAATATAAGTGTAGATTAAGAGTATATAACTTTAAATTATTAACAAATAACTAGATGAGCTAGTTAACCTTGGTGGCAACGAAACCTTAATTATAGTCATTAACGATGAACTCAAACTTTTCACCCAAACTCATTAACAACCCACTTGGTGATCCTGGAATGATGATAGAGTTTCTTTGCGAGCGTAGATGCTTGCAATTTGATCTTGGTGACCTCTCTACTATTTCAAATAGCGATTTATTGAAGATATCACATGTTTTTGTTAGCCATACGCACATAGACCATTTTATCGGGTTTGACCATTTACTTAGAATGGTTTTGGGTCGAGGAAAGACGGTTCATTTTTTTGGTCCTGAAAACTTTATAGCAAATGTTGAAGGAAAACTTGCTGGATTCACATGGAATTTGGTCGATCGTTATAAAGAATCGATTAGCATTGAGGTCACAGAGGTTCACTCAGATCGGTTGATTAAGGCAAGATTTAGCGCTATAGATCAATTTAAAAAAAGCGATGAAAGTGAAAAACCGTTTTTGGATGGTATTTTAGTTGATGAGGAACGCTTCACTGTTCACACGGCAATTCTAGAGCACCGCGTTCCATGCCTAGGGTTTGCGCTAAAAGAAAAAAATCATTTAAATATCCGCAAGGACCAGCTTAAAGAAATGCGCTATCTGCTTGGTTCATGGCTTACCAATCTCAAAAAATGTATTGCCGAAGGAAAACCTGATGATTATAAATTCAAAATTCCTGTAGGCGAAAACAGGAGTGAGGAAAAAACATTAGGTTATTTGAAGAAAGAACTGGTGTTAATTTCTCCAGGTCAAAAAATATCCTATGTTGTTGATACGATTTATAATGAAACAAACAAGCGCCGCGTTATAGATCTAGTGCGGGATTCTGATATCTTTTTTTGTGAGGCGCCATTTCTTGCAGAAGAAGAAGCTCGAGGGCAGGAAAGGTTTCATCTGACGGCTAGGCAGGCCGGAATGCTAGCCCGCGAAGCAAAGGTCAAACAACTGAGAGTGTTTCATTTTTCTGGTCGGCACGCCTTTCGTGCAGAGCAACTAGTTCAAGAAGCAGAAAAAGCCTTCCGGGAGATATGAATTCTAAAAATAATATTGAGTTGTTTTAAAACATTGTTTCCTATAACGCCTTAAAAAAATTCTATGTTTTGGATTGAGCTATATTTAATTCTCCAAATATCGATATGGTTTATTATTCGTTTAGGGCTCAATTTTTCTGTGGGGGAGAAGAATGCCCTTGTCTTGCTCTTAGGTTTAGGTGTCAAAAGTTTTTTATTATTTGTTTTTATAGCACTTGATTTTTCACACTTTATCGAGTTTCCGATAGTTCTCACAGTAATTTTTTATATTTTATTTTATATTTTGATAAAAATCCGTCCTTTAGCTTTTGAGAAGCCATGGTTTGGGGAATCTGAGGGGAAAGGTCTTCTGCGGTATTCAGGCTTTTGGGTTTTGTTTATTCTTTTTACTTTTGCCGTATTGAATTCTTGGTTTTTCCCAATCACAGGTGCTGATGGAGTTTGGCATCATGTGAAAGGAATGGTCTACAGTTTGCCAAAGGTTGACTTTGAGTCAGGGCAAATTGTTCCTCAATTTAGGCAGTATCCGCCATTAATAGGATTGCTTTATGGGTGGTTGATCTCTTCAGGCTTTGAAAGAGTCTCGATACTTTTCCCCATATTATACTTTTGTCTTCTGTTTATATTTTATCATAGGAGTTTTGAACATTTTAAAAGTTCCATGGCTGCTGGTTTAGCTACTCTTATTTTAGGGACAACGCCTTATCTTTGGTGGCATAGTTTTCTGCCTTTTTTGGATTGGACTGCCGGTGTATTTTATGCAGTAGGAGTTCTTTACTGGTTTTGTTTGGTTAAAAAAATTCTAGAACCATCTACATCTATTGACGCAAACAGTAAAAAGTCACTTGCTATATTAAGTGGAATATTTTTTGGAATAGCTAGTTGGGTACGCCCAGAGTTTGTTCTTTTTTCAGCGCCGCCTTTATTTTTACTTATTTGCGCATTTGATAGTCAGAAACAGTCTGTCAGTGAGAGAAATCCCATAGTGGCTTGTTTTTCGATATGTGCTCTTGCTTTGCCCTCATTATGGTTTGTTGTTCTTTTAAACTTTAATGCTCCGCTTGATGATACATTTAAAAAATTAATAATAGGTTGTTCTTTTTTATGGGTAGGCCTTGGGTTGGTATTATTTCGAATAATTCACTTTACTCCAAGAATCGCAATTCAACTGAGCATTTTTTTAATTTTAGCTTGTTTAGCCGGAATAATTATTTTTTCTTCGCCAACTTTTTCTCCATGGACTACCTTAGCTGTCCGATTCTTCCGCTTGTTTTCAGTTCATATTTTCTTTGCGGGCACGGTATTTTTGTTTGTGTTTCTATTCTCTAAAAAATTACGCCAACTGTCTCCGGCAGAAAAAAACCTAGGAGTCCTATTGATATTATTTATTACGTCACAGTTTTTTATATATGCTTACTCTGGACTTAAGTGGCCAACACTTTTACATTATGTCAAAAACACATTTATTCATCCCGGAAATTCAATTAACTTATCGGATACACGAGCATCCATGGCTGTTTATCCCGCATTCGTATTTTTGATATTTTGTCTCCAAACTATAAAACAAGGTATGGCATATGGCCGTGTGAGACGATTTTTATTATTAATAGTAGCTATAAACTTAATTATTATCGGAACCATCTTTGCTGGCCCTAGAGCTAAATATATTAATGATAATTTAGGTAAGACATATGAAAAAAGAGCGGAAAATTCTGGCCCCTTTGACTTGCCTAATCAACTTACATTAACATACCAGGTGGCTTACCAACTTAAAAATCATGTTGTAAAAGGACAAGTTTTTCTACTACCGCCTGAGAATGGAGAGGGTTTGTTTCGCTCAGTCATGACTCAGATTTTATTTCCGCATAAGTTATTTTTTGCAAATAATTCTTATTTATGGAAAAACTTAAATAAAAATGAACCTTCTCAATTCATAGTTGTGGAGCGAGTTGAAGTGAAAAAAATGTGTGATGAAGCGCAATCGGTAGTTTTAGATAAGACGGGGTTTGTTTTTTGCCGAATCGATAAAATTCCTTTTAATTTTTTGGAGTAACTAGAGATTTACGAAAAACACCTACGGATAGACCAGTCAACAACAACTCAAAAATTCGGTCTATTGAAGTTATAAGAACTCCTGCCTTGAGCCCACTTCCAATGGTTTCGGAAAGAAATCCTACAGTAAGTTCGCGTATACCTATGTCACTGTGTGCTATCGGGATAATTCGGACTATATTTATGGCAGCGACAAATAAAAAGCAATGAGTTAATGGGATCTCTTGATGCAGGATTGAACATGAGGTAAATAAACGTAATCCAGCAGCAATAACTAGGAGTACGTTGTGCGCACATAGGTTATAGAAGAGGTTTTTGCTTTGAAATAAGGTGTTAAACGAGTTTGTTGCTGTTCTTAGTTGTTCCCAAACACCCCCCCTTTTTTTCTGTAAAGTTATCTTACCTCCTAAAAAAATAAATAGAAAAACTGTGATAATCGTAAATATGGTAAATATGAAAAAGAGTTGGACATTCCCAGAATATATTAAGGATGCACTGGTAATACTTCCTATAATAGAAGTTATAAATAAAATAATTAGTTGGTCTCCGATGAAGGAACCGACAAAGGTGGCATATGGAAAGTCGTATTTTTTTTTCAAATATGTCGATGTAGCTAAGGATCCTGATTTAAAAAAAATGCTGTTCAAAATTGTGGTCATCGAAGACAAGGCAAACCACTCACTCTTTCTCATATTAATATTAAAACTGTTTACTATACGACTTAATTTCGAGCCATTTAGAATGATCCCAAGTATTATTAACGAAGAAAATGAAACAAACTGCAAAACAGATAATTCTCGAAGAATATAGAAATCTTCACGGTACTTATGCAATAGAAAAATAAATCCCAAAAATAGCCCAATGGTGGCTATTTTTTTAATTAAATTAGTAGTGAACGGGTGGTTAAACATTATACGAGTTGATCAATAATAAAACGGCTAGGAGAAAAAACAGCAGGAATAGGTTGCCTTCGGTAAGAATTATAATTGAGTAAAAAATTTTCTATGACAGTTGGGTCAAAGTTGGAAATAACAACATTCTCTCCGATTCCTTCAGACCTTTCCGTTTCACTCCTAAATAAAAGGCAAGGAGTCCCCAAATAAAAACATTCTTCCTGATTGCTTCCACCATCAGTAATTAAGAACTCAGCTTTGTCCAATAGATTGTTGAATTCAAAAAAACCTTGGCGTGGTAAAAGTACGCATTTTGGGTTTTCATTCAGACTATTATATAAACCATTTTTTTTTAAAGATACTCGTGTCGAAGGATGGAGGATGAAAAAAAGCTTTATTTTGTCGGCAATTTTTTTAATTTCAGTCACGACCATTTTAAGTTTTTCTTTTTTTACGATAGTTTCAAACCGATGAAGGCTTACGATAGCGAATTTCTCATTATTTTTAGTCTGCTTTGTTGCGGGGAGTGATTTTTGTGCCAAATGTAATGAATCCAGCATAGTATTATAACGTGTGCAATAAGCAGTTTTTTTAAAGTGGGAGATGTTTGCAACTGCTTTCTCATCTTGACAAAAAAATATATCAATTAAACCAAGTTTTGCTGAAAGAACTCTAGTTAACTCCTCAGGAAAAGGTTTTAAATAATTGTATGATCGCAGTCCTGCCTCTACTTGAGCTACCTTTAGTCCTTGACGCTTTGCCATCAAAGCACCCAAGAACAAAGGAGGCGCATCACCATGGATCAACACAACCCCTTGCCGGTCATTTTTAAAAATTTTTTTACTCTTTATGAAAGAATAAATGAGTACACGAAGAGACCAAAAGATCATATCTTTTACATTGGTAATATCCTTGTTCATATCGGCGATAACGATATCCGGTTTTTTAATTCCAAACTGAGCTATGATTTCATACATGGTCTCCTTGTGTTGGGCTAAAAAAATATAATTATAATCAATTCCTCTATTTTCAAGTTCCTTCATTACCGGAGCCATTTTTATTATTTGGGCGCGTGTGCCTATAATTATATGAATCATAAGTTTTTTTTTGATAGAAGAAACAGTATGCTTTTCGGATGTTGGTGCAACCACCAAAAGAATATATATCTTTTGTTTGTTATAAGTCTGAGAGAGTTGTTTTTTTTGGAATTAATCTTTAGGATTAAATTTTTCTTTTTTAATTCTAAGTTGTATGTCTTCAAGCAGTTGACGGTTTATGGAAATGAGCTCAGCGGAAATTCCCATCATTATCATCTGAAATCCGACCGTGAGCATAATAGCAGATAAAATCAATGACTGAATATGACCTTCTGTTTGTCCTTGGAAAAAGAAAAAGAGGTATCTGCAGCCTATCATAAAACCCATTAAAAAAGTGGTTCCCCCAGCTATGGTAAAAAGTTTTAGTGGTCGATACATAGAATAAACCTTGAGCATTGTCACTAGAGTACGCCGCAGGTAAACTTGGATGCTAGAAAATAAACGCGATTCTCTAAGTTTTTTGTTAGTTTTAACAGGGGTATGCTCAATGGCTAAGTTTTTATTCCCTGCACTGATTATGGTTTCGACGGTATAAGTAAAGTCTGAGATTACATTCATTTGAAGTGCGGCTTCTTTGCTGTATGCTCGAAACCCGCTAGTTGCATCGGGAATAGTTGTCCCAGAAAGTTGTCGAACAGTCCAACTACCCATTTTTTGTAAAAATATTTTAAGAGGCGAGAAATGACCTATTGTTTCTACCTGTCGATCTCCGATAACGATATCGGCTCTCTTTTTTAATATCGGCTGTATGAGTTTAGAAATATCTCCACCAAAATACTGATTGTCTGCATCCGTATTCACGACAATATCTGCTCCTAGATGAAGGGCATGATTTATCCCATAGATGAATGCTTTTGCTAGTCCCTTGTTATTAGTTAAACTGAGAATATGTTGCACACCATGTTCTTTTGCAACCTCCACAGTCCTGTCAGAACTACCGTCATCTATGACTAGCACTTCAATGTCACTAATTCCATCTATCGATCTCGGAAGGTCTTTTAGGGTTTCTGGAAGAGTTAGCTCTTCATTTAAACAGGGAATTTGGATAATAAGTTTCATTATGAAGGTTTAGTAGGTTTTTTCTTTTCTTAATGATCAGTACGTTTATATATAACAACTTTATCGGCAGAAGTCGGTGAACGGAAAAGGTGTAATTGTATCTCATATGTGTTATTGACACGTATGGCCGGTGCATCTAACTCTATTTTGGAATAGGGATGTTTTCTAAGGATTTCTCGCAGGTTTTGGGCTATCTCTGAGGGTAATTTTTTGTCGACAGCATGCCTATAATCTCCTCTAAGTACAATCCAGTCAGGATTATCGAGTGCCTTGATATCGTCTCGATGAATAAGCTTCATCCCAGTATAGTAGGCCAAAGACTCATGTTCGTTGTCAATATAACATGAATCACCTGGTTTCCCATTTGTTTTCAAAAAACCGACAATTTTATCTAGAGGACCTTCATAGTGGTGACTGATCTCAAACACATGTTTATGAAAACTTGACTTGAGTTCGACTTCAGTTACGAAGGTTTTATATGCATTTTTCATATATGAACTGTTGCTAAACCAGCTAGCATTGTCCTTGAATATTTTCTTTACCGGTAAAAGTGGGCCAATATGGACAAAATTGGTAAAGATAAGGATAACAGTGAGAATAAATCGAGTTATTATCTGGTTAGAGAAACCTTCTATGGTGATCAAAGCCAGTAGAATGCTCCACATAGGGAAACTTCCGGCAATATACTGTTGTAGCGGGATTGAGTATAGCAAAGAAACAAAAAGGAGTCCTGTTATACAAAATAAACAAAGCTGTATTTCAGTTCGGTAAGGTCGTAATGGCTTTGTGAATAGTAGAGGTAATAGTAAAAAGGGGAATATATAGTTATTTAGTTGAAAAAGAAAACCAGTTAAATTTTTTAGATAACGCCAGTTCGTTATATCGATTTGATCACTAGCGGATAGGTAGAAATCGGGAATTTTTGAAAATACCGGAGAAATAAACCATAACCAAGGCAACATAAATATAGATGCGATAATTGCAGATTGTAAGACCTTCTTATGATTTTCCAGCAGTATGTTTTTTCGGTTAATATAAAAATGAGTTAGTGCTCCCAGGATTACTCCGGCAAAGGCCACATACATAGTGTGGAAATAGATTATAGAGGTAATAGTTAAAGGCCAGTGGTTCCACTTCTTTTTTTCAAAGATTGTTATGTAGAAGTAAAGTAAGAGCATGGTGAGCAGAATGGGTAATCCTACATAGCGGGCGGTTCGAAAATAAATAAGGGCTGGGACTGAAGAGGTTAGAAATAAAGTTGCTAAAAAAGCAATAGACTTCTTTTTTGTTAACTTAAGAGTAAAAAAATATAAAACGACTGTTGATAATACCCCCGATAAAGCAAATGGCAGACGTGCGGCAAATGTAGTTTCCCCAAATAGATATAAAGAAAAAGCTTGTAGATAGTAAGGTATCCAGGTTCGGTATAAGAAAAGCCCATCGTTTCGAACCTTAGCATGCTCCATTGTGTAGTTTTTTTCGTCTTGATGGTATGGGGCACCATATTTAAGAATAGTTGTACTGATAAACGTGTCACCACCTTCATCTGCTTGAAGAACGCTGTTACTTAAGCCTAAAAATACCATGATAAGTGCGTAGGGAATTAGAAATGCAAGGCTTTTATGATTCTTGGCGAGGTCTATGAAGGGGGGAACAATTCTCTTGATAATCATGTTAACTCAACCTAACTAAAGAGGCTTAAAGGTTTTTTATACTATAGCCGATAAGGTTTTTAAGAAACAATCTTTTCTAATATTTAGATTCTATTGAATATTCAGCAATATTGGTTGATTCAAATGATTATATCTAAGTGGTATTTTTTTATATCGGACGTATAACGGCAGCTCATTAGCAGGAGTAGAAACTTGAATTATCCTATCCCCAATTTATCTGTAGTAGTACTCGCTTATCGAAGTGGAAAAAATATAACAGATTTCGTAGATTCTCTAATCCGTTTACTTGATCGAGAAGAACCGGAATGGGAGCTAGTTTTAGTGGCAAATCATTTCCCAGATGACAGCGATCAGACTCCCGAAATAGCGAAGAAGCTTGCCGAATCTCATATACGTATTAAGGCTGTAACTAGAATTAAAAAAGGTATGATGGGTTGGGATATGAAAAGTGGCTTGGAAGCTACAACTGGAAAAAATATAGCTGTTATTGATGGTGATGGACAAATGCCCTGCGAAGATGTAATTAGAGTTTACAGAAAGCTTGTAAGTGAACGTCTCGAGCTCACTAAAACTTATCGTGTGAATCGTGAAGATGGGTTATATAGAAAGACTATTTCTATTGTTTATAATATGATATTTAAAGTACTGTTTCCTGGGCTGATGAGTAGAGATATAAATTCTAAACCAAAAATAATGACTCGTGAAGTTTATAGCCAAATGAACCTTCATTCTGATGGCTGGTTTGTCGATGCGGAGATTATGATTCTTGCGCGTAGAATGGATCTGAATATAGGTGAACTGGGAACAGATTTTAGCTCTTTGATCGACCGACAGTCATTTGTTAAGATTTCATCCATTTTCGAATTCTTGGGGAATTTGGCTCTTTTTCGTATTATGGAATATGGATTTTGGTTTAGGCGAAAAAAGAATGTTTTAGATATTCATAATAAACAGGATATTTTTAAACACTCTAGAGCCCGTTAAGCCCCGTCATATATTGATTCATGTCAAAATCAATTCAACTCTCTTCATCAGGGACAATTAGTACACTATTGGTCACAGGTGCTTCCAGCGAAATGGGAAGTGCCCTTATTCGTAAACTATTAAGCAATCCTGAATTAAAAATTAGGGCGATGGTTCACCGTTCCTTGGTGGATGTCGCCGGTTGCGAAATAAGACCGGGAAATCTAAAAAATCCCGATTTGCTGGCTCGGGCTTTGTCAGGTGTCGATACAGTGATACACATGGCAGCTCTAACTAGAACCCCAAGAGAGTCGGATTACTTCGAGACCAACGTTATAGGAACGCAAAACCTTATCGATGCATGTTTAAAGAGTGGAGTAAAAAAAATTGTATATTTAAGTTCCTTGGCTGCATCATTAAGTGGAGGGGGATATTCTAGAAGTAAATTGGATGCTGAGCAATGTATTAAGAGATCTGGAATGAAGTGGGTTATTTTACGTCCATCGGAAGTATACGGCCAAAGAGAGGGTGATTCTATAAATCGGTTAATCCGTTGTATTCAAAAGTTTATATTTGTACCCGTGATAGGGAATGGAACGTATAAACTTAGCCCGGTTTTTATTGATGATGTGGTATCAGCAATGAAGCTATCTATTTTTAATGAAGCTCTTGAAAGTAAAACTATAGTTTTGGCTGGCCCCGAAGAATTGACTTATAATGAATTCGTAGACCGTGTCGCAGTCTATTTCGGAGTAAAAAGATTCAAACTACACTTACCAATAGGATTGATTAAACTTGGCATAATGATAATGTCGGGATTGGGAATAAATATTTTAGTACCTGATCAAATTCCACGCCTATTCTGTAAAAAATCCTTTGGGATAGATCTTGCTAAGGATAAGCTGGGTTATTCGCCACAGTTTTTAGAAGAAGGTATGAAAAATATTACCTAAATCAAAGATAAGAATCTTCTCAAAGCGAGCGATACAAATCTAAATATTGTTTTATAATTATCCCCCATCCAAAAAGATTGCGTACCCTTTCTCTTGCGTTTTCCCCTATTTTTTTACGCATATTTTGATCTGTTAGTTGATTTATTTGGCACACTAATTCTTCGTCATCACCGCTAAAAAGAAAACCAGTTTCATTGTCTGTTATTATTTCCTGAGTAACACCAACAGGTGTTGAAATAATAGGTAAGCCGGCCGCTGCTGCTTCAAGAATCGGTTGTCCAAAGTTTTCATATAGGGAAGGGTATACAAAAATATCTCCTTTGCTGTACCATTTAAATAACTCATCTTGTGCCACTGGTCCAGCGAATGTAACTCGGTCATTAATTTTTAGAGACATGCATAGTTTCTTTAATTCATTTAAGTATCCTGGCTTTGAAAGACTGGATGTTTTTTCTTCTCCACCTACGAGGGTTACATGGAAAGGAATAGACAGCTTTGCGGCGGCCTGAAGTAGTATTTCAATTCTGCGGACACGGGCAATTCTACCCACAAAAAGAATATTTATAGTATCTCCATTTTGGTTAGCTTTATTATTTGGATACTCATCAACGTCAATTCCCATGGGAATTATATGGAGTTTATTTTTTTGTATTCCGAACTCAATGGCGTCTTCGTATTCTAACTTGGAAGAAACGATCACCGCATCCGCACTTTTTGCAGAAGCTTTCAATGTCAATGCGTCGTATAGTTTATAAGGGACGTGCTGGCTACTTGGGAGATATTTTTTATATCCAAGCAGGGAGCCGTGGGTATTTAAAATTTTTGGCTTGCTTTTTAATTTGGCAAAAAAAAACCACAGTCAGTCTGAAAATTTCGATAATTGTGTGCATGAAGAATATCAAAGCTTTTGAGGTGAAGGGCCATTCCGGGATTTACGGCGTATCTCATAAAACGGAACCATTCAGGTATGCGAGTTATCTCAACGTTATTCATCGTTTCAACAGAAGGCAGGTTTGGGTTGATATCAGAGTATGAAGTAAGAATGGGTGATTTGATATTGTGGAGATTTAAGCGTCGGGAAATCTGAAACGCCTGATTTACAGGTCCGCACACATAAGGCAAAAAAGTTTCAATAGTTCTAAGTACGATCAAAGTTTTTCCAATTTAGATGGGTTTTGTGCCAAAGAATTCTGCTCAATTTGTTCTTCCAGAAATTGTTTTTCGTTGTACAAAATGCCCATATGCTGTGTCAAAGATCTCACCTGGTTGGTTAGCGAAGAGATGCGGATTGAAAAATGAAGACATATGGTCACCAAAAAAACGAGGCCAAAGAAAAAAAGTGTTGAGGTGAATAGGGTAGCCCCAACCAAGCTGGAAATCCACTCTAGAAGACCTTCTGAAATAGAAAGCACCAGCATTAGAGATCCAGCAATTAGCCATCCCATAGAATACTCCTCACTTAAGTTCCGTCGCCTGACAAGCTCAAAGACATAGGCTACAAGAAAAATACATATCAGAATTGCAATTATTCTAATTCGTGGTGGCATAGTTTTATATCCGTGGTTTTTTTCTCAAGAGAGTAACAAAAATTGATAGGAACATTTTAAATACATAATAAATCGACTGGGGACCGTCGTGCATTGATTTTTTTATCTTACTTGGGTGCATTTTTGCAGGAATTTCTCGAGTTTTGAATCCACATCTATTGAGCATAATCAAAAAATCTGCATCCGGATAATCAGGTGGATAGTGATCGCTGGCAACAAAGTCAATAGCCTTTCCTTTGACGGCTTGAAAACCAGAGGTCGGATCAGATACCTTTTCCTGGCAAAATAAAGAAGCCAACTGTCCAAAAATAAACATTCCAATTCTTCTTGCTATGGATGTTCGATAGGTGTTTTGCCCAAGAAATCGAGATCCAATGACTACATCCGCATCGCTATTTTTAATGGCACTTAATAAATCCTGGATGCATGCAGGATCATGTTGGCCGTCAGCGTCCATTTGAATCACTATGGAATAGTTATGTTTACGTGCGTAAAGATAACCTGTTTGAAGGGCAACGCCGTAACCCGAATTATATGGAAGCGAGATTACCAACGCACCAGATTCTTTGGCGATTTCAGCAGTTCGATCCACAGACCCATCATTGACAACAAGGATCGGAGTTCCAGGGACGTTTTTTTTAACATCATTGAGAACTTGGCCAATGCTAGCCTCTTCATTAAAAGATGGTATAACAACAAGAGTTTTGTGGCTATCTCCTTGAGGTACCTTCTGGTGCAAAGAGGTTATTGGCTCCTCTGATAAAAACTCTAGAGAAACGCTTTGTCCTGTAATCCATTCTGTTTGTTTTTGTTTAAGCTGGTTCAATTAATTTGTCCGCTATTGTTGAGGTAGGATACTTTAATGATTTTGATTGATAAATCGGTCCCTAGTCGCCCCTAGAAAGCCCTCACCTTGTAAAATACTTCCACCCATCAATAGATAGAACGGGTTTTGGGCGAACAAACTTAAGACCCCACGTCGTTTTCTTGAAAAATATTGATAAATTATTGTAAATAATAGGTTTATTGATTTTAGAGGGGTGTTTTTGCGAGGAGGATCAATTAGAGCTCATACCATTCTTTCGTGTTCTTGCGGGATACCAATAGTTATCTATTTAACTCCAAAAGGCATGATATTTTTACTTTGATAACGATCAAGAAAACCATATCCATTATCGGGTTTCGTCGGGTATGAAAATTGATCCTCTAAATTGACTGACAAAAAGCTATTCGGGAAATCCTTTCTTAGAAGGTTGATTGAAGTATTCTTCAATTAGGCACTCGGGCGCTATACTTTTCCCGAGAGTAATTCCTTTAGCCTAAACAAGATCCCTTTAACAAAACACAATAAGGTGTAATGATTGTGACCCAACCTTTACATTCTGGGAATAGACCTGCTACAATTTAAGCATTGATTGAGCTGAGAAAAAATTAAATATGGGTTGCTTGCTTTATGAATGAAAAAACATTGATCATTGCATTAATCGTTATTTTGGGGCTAGGATTCGTGGGGATTCTGTTTGTTGTTTTTCCTTGGATTTTTAGCAATGGTTTTGGGAACTGGAGGCAGACGTTAATAGATGACGGCTTAATCATCATTTGCTTATTCATGTTTGTTTACGGTTTTTATATGAATACCAGGATGCATTGAGCTAGACTTTTTCGAGGGCGAAACTTTTGCTGTGTTTCACAATGAAAATTTCGTTGGGGTCCGGATTTTTTGGAACAGTAGCCAAACTAGCATGAATATCAAACTTGCGCTGCAGGCCCCGAGAGCCCACTCTCCGATATAAAAAGTAACAGCAAGGTTAAATAGCAGGACTCCAAAGTACAGAATTGGGCCAAGTAAAGCTTGTGCTGGTAACTCTTGGTCCTTGTAAGGAAGGGTTTTATTTAGATATCCATCCAGTTGGTTAAAACTGTACAGAATACATGTACCGACTAGAAACCATCCAAAAAAGTTTGTGAGGGGAATATTGAAATATTCTCCTTGTTCCTTGTAGGTGTAAATCTTTCCTAGAAACCAGCGATCCCCTTGAAATGCTACTGGGTCGATGATGATATCCATCAACATGAAAAATATCGCGCCACAAAATACCACTCTTCGCGACTCTCTAACACGGATGCTCTCTACTAACCTGATATCCCAGCCATTTATTTTCAAAGGGGAACACATAAAAAGAGCCATCGTATAGGCCACGTAAGAAAGAAAAGAATAGGATAAAGAGTCCATGAAGGGAACATTCGATATCCATAGTTCCTGGTTTCTGGTTGTTTCTATATATTCATAGAATCCGTAAGGGAACCCGATTCGAGTCGAAGAGTATTCTGACATAAAAGCGATTGTATAAGCCAATATGGTAAAAATAATCGAACGTACAAGGCCCATGTTGATTATAGCAATGGTTAAATAGGCGGCAAGGAACACGAAGACATAGGGGCGGAGCATGATAGTTCCCATAAGTAATGATGGCCATTCCATGTTAGTTCTCAGCGAGTTACGTATTTGTTTTCTTTAAACCAGTTAACCGATTGTCTCAGCGCTTTTTCGACAGGGTTCTGCTCCAGTCCAAGTTTCTGGACGGCCTTAGACGAATCAAAATACATAAAATATTTAGCCATTTTTACTCCGGCTAATGGTACCGCAGGCGGTTTACCCGTCAGGTGATTTGATACCATTTCACAGACCCAACCGGCGCTCAGTGCTACCCAAAAGGGCATTTTTATGCGCGGTGCCTTGATCCCTGTAATCTTTTCTAGTGTGGTTAGGATGTCAAATAGAGACATGTTTTGGTTTCCGAGGATATACCTCTCTCCCGGAATTCCTTTTTGCTCCGCAAGAATATGACCTCTAGCGCAATCTTTAACATCGATGAGGTTAAGACCGGTATCTAGATAGGCAGGCATCTTGTGATTTAGAAAATCTAGTATGATTTTCCCTGTGGGTGTTGGTTTGATGTCTCTTGGTCCAACCGGAGTGCTAGGGTTGACAATGACTACGGGCAGGCCACTACGTGCAAACTGCAGAGCTATTTGTTCTGCTTGATATTTTGATTTTTTGTAATGGTTGGATAGAGTACTTTTGCTGAAAAAAGTGTTTTCGTTTGCGGGGGTAGTATTTTTGTTGAGTCCGATACACCCAACGGTACTTGTGTAAACTATTTTTTCAAGGCCCTCCTTCTGCGATGCCTCAAGGATATTGCGAGTACCCGTCAGGTTTATATCATAAATAAGTTCTTGGTCTTGATCCCACAAGCTGTAATAAGCAGCCGTGTGATACAAAATATTGCAGCCATTTAAGGCAGACTGAAGCGATTTGGAATCCCTCAGATCACCGTAAGCGATCTCTACATCCAATCCATCAATATTTGCCGTGTCAGCCTCCTTTCGCACTAAGAGTTTTACTTCACGGCCATCGTCAAGAAGCTCACGAAGAATAGCGGAGCCGAGGAATCCAGTGGAACCCGTGAGCAGAGTTTTCATTGTTAAAAAAGGGAAGGACGGTTGATAAAAAGAGCTGAGACAAAAATATTGCCTTAATTAACGATACACACTAGATAAAAATATAGTTTGTCAGGCACCCTAACAACAGATCATGGTAACTGTGGTTATAGTTAAATAAAGATTTTTATTGCTGATTTTTTTCTTAAACCAGATAGATAGCTTTTAAGTTTTTTTTCTGTTTCAAGTTTTAGTAGATGGTTTAATATTTCTGGTTTAACCTCGTCGAATGGGACCACTTGATTTTCCTTTTTTTTTGTCAGTTGAATGATATGAAACCCAAGAGAGCTTTCAATGATACTGCTAGTTTCACCTTCATTTAGCTTTACCATTACACGAGAAACTTCAGGAAGGATTTGATTCTTCATTATAAATCCGAGATCACCCCCTTTTTCTGAAGTATTTGAATCTTCTGAAAATTCTTTTGCGACAATTGTAAAAGACTTTCCGCTCTTTAAGGCTAATGCAGCCAGGTCAATTTTTTTGCGAGCCTCTTTTTTAACCCAGTCGATGATCTCTTTGGCCTTCGCCTGATCCTCTGCGGATTCGATTTCACCATCATTAGGTTCGGGAGTAGAAATATAGATATGTTTAATTTTAAAAGTTTCCGGCTTAAGGAAGGTTTCTTTATTTAAATCATAAAAAGATTTCACCTCGCTATCGTCGACGTTAATTCCTGGAGCGATATTGGCGCGAACAAACTCTTCTTGCACTAGAGTTTTTTGTATATTGTTTTTAAGAACTTCGAAGGTTAGGCGCTGAGCGGCAAGCGCGGCAAGGAAAAGTTTTTTATCCGGAAACTGGGATTGGATGTGATTAAGTTCGCGGTCGATGGTAGCCGAATCGATATTGATATTTTGTTTGAGCCCCTGTTGATAAATCAACTCGTCGTCAATGGCCTTCATCAATAGGCTCCGTGCAATTTTTGCTTTATCTTCGGTCTCAATATTCCCTCCCTGCCGGCTTATTAGCAGCTGGTAAGCAATCATCTCCCTTTTGAGCAAATCTGAAGTCAATTCAGCTCCGTTTACCTTGGCTACGACTTTTGGGACGAGTTTTCCGTTGATCGTAAACTCTGTAGCACTCTCAGCATGGAATGCCAATACAGACAGGCTTATTAACAAGCAAACAGGCGCATATAGTAAACAACGATTGACAAGTGAGGCCATGTTCATGGTGGGTCCCTTTGTAGAAGTAATAACCTTTAATTAATTTTGAGAGAACAAATTGGTTGATTAATATTTATGACTAAATTGAATGAGACATGTTAGACCGCATGGTTCATTAGGTCAAGAGGCGGATTTTTATGGAGAAGGTGAAAGACAGTTCCACTCGAGGCACAAACTTTCAGGTTTTTTTTGTGGTGTTGCCTTGTAGGGAACTAAGGATCGATCAGAGAGTTTTTATTGGGTTTCCAGTGGTATAAGGAGTCAAAGGCCACAAATTAGATCGATTTTTAAGGGGAGTTCGTTTTTACCGTGCGGGTGAATGATATGAATGTAAGCGGACTGGAAGGAGAGCAAAAAAACCCCCCGATCAGGTTCATCCTGATCGGGGGGAATTTGAAAGAGACTTTTAGACTAATTTAGAACTTTGTATCAACCATTACGTACATCCAGTCTTGACCATCATTTTGATTTCTCACAGAATCAGCAGCAGCACCACTCGCATTCAAATAAGAGTGAGTCAGTGTTGTAAAGTAGTGAGAATATCCAGCTACGAATTTGGTGTTGGAATCGTACTTATGAACTAAGGTCACATCGATTTCCTGTCCCAAATCATTACTCAATTCACCCGCACCATTGACTGTGGCCGCAAACGCACCGGCAGGGTTAGCACGAATAGTATCTGAATCGTTATCTGTCAGATCAGTTTGCGTCCAGAACTGGTGGAAGTCGATTTTCAACGTATTACTTGCAGAAACCTTAAACTTGGTCTTGAGAGCTAAATCCTGAAGACCCATACGCTGTGTCCCATCACCAACATCACTTGTGAAATTATCAATTAGTCCGTAAAACTTATGCCCAGTATCTTGTAATGTATGGAAGGCACCATAGTCGCTACCATCAATGTCGGAATCATCTGTTCCCGACAAGCTGTCGTACCACACAGTGAAGGTTGGTGACATGCTAGCATTTTTGAAAGTTTTACCTACACGAATACCAAACATGTGAGCGTCTCTGTCGATATTACCTGCATTACTATTGGTCGCATTAATGGTATAGGCATTAGCATGATCTGCGCTGGCTGCATCAACACCACCGTCACCAAACTGATGGTAGTACTCAATACGGTAGTCTAAACCACCAAGCTTACCTTTTTGCCTTGCACCGACAGTGTAAAAGACGTTCTCATCAGAACCGTCAGTAGCAGCGGAATTGAAATCAGCTACTACAAACATACCTGTAAGATCACCACCCAAGATACCTTGTGTATTAGCTCGTATAATATGGTAGTGATCGTTTGCATCGTCAGAATTGTTAATGGAACCTGCTTCAGATTCAGCAATGTAGATATAGTTCAATGTGTGGTTTCCAGCAGAATGATCCAGTCGGACTGCCTGATTCGTCTGTGCACCTGTGGTCCACCCAGTGTGACCGAAGAGACGGTGTCCATCAAGAACGACTTCCTGCCGACCGATCTTGGCATCAACCGCTTGCCCGAAGAAATTTTTCAACTTAACGTAACCTTGGTGTACACCAACAGAAGTGTCAGCATCACTACCTGCGCTTCCAGCATTAGTATTACCCCAATTTTGTACTGATTGCAGCTGTATAAACACTTCTGTGTTAGCGTTTACGTTCGCTTTAGCATTCAAGCGCGTTCTTGTAGCGAAGAAATTTCTACTATTTGAGGCATCGTCCGCATTATTTTGGGACTCCCATCTGGGTCTGAACTGACCACTGAAGCTAACATCAGCTGCCCATGCAACTTCGCTGGCAAGCATGAGTACAGCAACCGCAATTGCTAAAAAGTAATTCTTTTTCATTTTTGTCTCCTCATCATGGTTCTTCTTAATGTTAATCAAACCCATAAAACGGTATAAACTGGGACTGGTTCCTATACATATTTGGGGTAACTTTATCGTAAGCAAGGTGTTAAAGCAACTTTTTTTTTTAATTTTTTTTAATGTTGTGACAACAATTTATGGGAATTTCTATAAAAAACCTATTTTTGCCAAAAATAGGTATAAATTGTACTCAGGGTTTTTCCACCCAGGCCCGATTTCGGCTCTACGGTGGCCATATGCAAGCTTTTTGGATCATCTCCCTGTGCTTTTACTAAGCCGTAGGCGGCGATATACCCCTTTTGCTTCTTTATTTCGGATGATTTTTCGAGCCCTTCTGGTGTCAACTTGAGGAAGGTTATGCTGCCGTGGGTATCTGCCATCAAGCCGGGGATAAGCGCTCCGCCTGCAGAGGTGTTCTTTGGTAACAGGAGGTAACGGTTGTTTCCTTGCCGGATCAACTGCAGCCTGCCCTTGTAGGGGACCGGCTCGCCTTCCTGTACAATCCCTCCGCCCTCTTCCCTCACCCCCAGATCGAACGTACGTGGGTCACGACCATAGTGCTCCTCGGATTGAACTAGCGCACGACCGCTGGAGGAATAGACCCTCAGTTTGTAGTTTTTATCCAGCATTAGGATCTCGCGTTTCTTATCCCCGTCGATATCCGCCGATGTAAGCCCGTAAAGGATGAACTTCGTTCCATAGACCTCAGGCAGTTTTAATTTGGAGCGAGCTGCATAACGTCCCTTTCTGTAGATCATCCTGCTGATAGGGCCGTGGAACGGGTCATTAGTTCCAGGCCCCTGGGCCAGGAGGGTGGGTCTAGTTCCAAACGGGTGGATGATACGGAAATACAGGTTGACATCATCCCAGGTTTTTTTAAGGCGTTTTTTGCCTGAACCCGTTTCCAAAACAAATGAGCTTAAGCTATTGTCATACCGGCCGGTCACAAAAATCTCATCGCGTCCGTTTCGATTGATGTCCCCGACGTCCACTCCCAGGAATTTATGGTTCTTATTTTCCGCCCTGAACCTTGCGATCTGTTTTAGCCTTTTTTTTCTATAGTCGTATACGATCACACGGTTAGGCGCTATAATCACAAGTTCTTCCCGCCCATCTCCGTTTATATCGCCAACATCTAAGTCAACAACTTTGAACGGGAATTCTTGTTTCCTAACGTATTTAACCAGCCCCTGTTCGGGGTCTGAAAAACTCCGCTGAACCTGATTTTCTCTGGTAAAATCGCGTTTTGCTTGATGATTTGGCAGTTGCTCAAACATAATTCTAGCTTTTTTTTCAAGTCGACCTGTTCCTAAGGAGTAGAGCTTGTAGCTTAAGACAAGTTTTTTCTTGACCGAGTCGATACTTGAAACCAGCAGGTAGTCTGCTTTTACCTGATCGCTTAGTTTATTGAGATGCTTTGGAGTGAGGAGGCCCTGGACATTCAGGTTATTCTCCAGCAGCCACAGGTCCAACTCGAAGGTTGGGACCTTAAACCGAGGATTGCTAGCAAGTTTTTCTTCAAGCTTGATACGGAGTAGGTTATTGTTGATTTTTTTTTTAGCTTTAACTTTTGGTGTTGCTATCAGGAATGTTAGTTTGTTGAAGGGGCTTCTAACACCATCGCTCGCACGCACCAGAGTGGTGGGATTTGTAGGTTTTGCTATTGAAAAATTTTTCCTAACCTCTACAACTTCAACTTCACCTATATCAGTTTCTTTTCGCCCAATTTTTTTCTTGCTAGTTGGGTGTATGATCTCTCTACCAAATCGGATGAGTTTTAATTTGTCACCTTGCTTGATCGGTTGACCTTGTTTAAGATCCAGGGTTAGGATTTGCTGATCAACAGAAACCACGACACCTTCCAAGGGAGGGAACATGGAGTCGATTTGGCTGACAATGCGATCGAGACTTTCGACGGATGCAGCTAGAATGGGAGCAGTCCCCACTGGCCAAAGCATACATGCGAGTACTAATGAAAGGCTAAGCTTCTTCATAATTATCACCATTCTACAGAGAAATTTATTTTTTATTCGAGTAATTGAACGGTAACCTCGGTTCCTTCAACCATTTCGGTCAGCTCCAAGGGAAAGATAAGGAGCCCGTTTGCATTAACGGTGGATTTGAGGATTCCGGAACCCTGTGCTTGGGTTGGATTGACCGTGCACTCTCCATTTTCCCATTTTACGTAGGCGCTTAAAAAATGCTGTCGACCGGCCTTCTTATGAACAGTGCGAGTGAGTTTGGCCTGAACCGATCTGTGGATTAACTGGCCAGCTCCCATCATTTTTCGAATAGAGGGTCGGACAAACTGCTCGAAGGATACGAAAGAAGATACAGGGTTACCCGGCAAACCAAATATGGGGACATCATCAATTCTGCCAAAGGCTAGCGGTTTGCCTGGCTTCATGGCTACCTTCCAAAAGAGCATCTCCTGTCCCATTTTCTTAAGACTAGACTTGACCAGATCGTAGTCTCCGACGGAAACACCCCCCGATGAAACCACCATATCGCATTGTAGCGCCGAGTTGAATTTTTCCATCAAGTCTTCTTCATTATCACGCGCAATACCTAGATAGGAGGGGGTGCCTCCTGCAGATTTAATCTGTGCTGCTAACATGTATCCGTTGCTGTTATAGATGCAGGGCCCACTCAAAGTTTCATCTAGGTCCATGATTTCGTCGCCAGTAGAAAGTATAGCTACATTAGGGCGTCGCCCCACTAAAATCGAGGAACGACCCACTACAGCCATCATTCCTATATGTGCTGGGAGAAGTTTGACTCCCTTTTTAATGACGGTTTCGCCTTCGCGAACATCTTCACCAGCGTCACGAATGTTTTCTCGGGTTTCTGCCTTGTCTTTGACTTGGACACTATTGCCATTGCGCTCGGTATCTTCCTGCATGATCACCGCGTCGGCCCCCTCGGGAATAGGGGCGCCCGTCATAATGCGTACCGCCTGACCATTTTCAACGACCATTTCAGGACTATAGCCAGCTGCCAGGTCCTCAATGATCTCTAGTTGGACTGGATTTTCCGGTGTTGCCGATTGAATATCTTTCGCGATGAGTGCGTAGCCGTCCATGGCCGAGTTGTCCATTGGCGGATTGTTGCGTCGAGCCACGATATCCTCTGATAAGATGCGGCCAAGGGCCTCGTTAATCGATACTTTCTCGGTTCCTTGAGTCTGTATTTTCTCAAGAATAATTTTTCTTGCTTCGTCTACCTTGATTGAACTCATGATGGTTCCCTTTTTTGATACAGGACTATTCTTTTGTGCCTCTTCTCATAATCTTCCGTTGTGTTGATGTTCATAAACTTTGACCGGTCCGCTTCGTCGATCTTTAATTTTTTAAATGGGAGCGCCTCAATAGAAGCAGACCCAGCGATAATTCTGGACAAGGAAAGCTCTCGTCTTGACATAGCTTCAAAAAGAGGAACGATGAATTTTGGTTCGTAAATGGCGCACATAGGCTCATAACCGAAACGGCCTTTTTGAACATAGCAGGTACCATATCTTAATGGGTCTCGCTCTTGAAATATTGTCTCGAAATCATCTTCTTTTAAAAAGGGCATATCGCATGCGGTTATCATCCACGCCTTATTCGGAAATTGCCCCATTAAAGTAGCTAAACCACCTACCGGTCCCAATTGGATATGTTCATCGTTGATACGTTCGGTACCTTTGATTGTCGGTAATGAACTCATATCCAAGTCAGCCCGTGATGAAAGAAATACTTTTTTGCAAAATTTGTTCAAAAATTTGGTCGCTTTTTCTGTTCCCGAGACACCCTCATAGGTTAGCGAAAATTTTGGTTTTCCCATTCGCGTACTTTGACCTCCTACAAAAACAGCACCAAAAAGTTCGCTGGCACAGTTTCTAAAGTGCCCGTTGACGAAATCAAAAATTTTTTCGATCTCGTCCCGGTGGAATAGGGGGATACCTTGTTTAACAAATGATTCTAGGTGACCAGTTCCTTGGTGCACGATTGCACAAATGCCATTGCTATCAGAAGGTATAGGCAGCTTACCTTCGGCATCAACAAATACAATTTTATTGAATGGAGACTGCTTGTATCCTTCGATCAGGATGCAGTCGCAGCGCTCCAAAGCATGTGTGATTGTGAGTTGCTTGAAATCATTATCAGCTATAACTCCAAAGTGTGTTGGGTCATTGATTGCCACAATCCCGGCACCAGCCTCCCGAACACGTGCAGTGTCTTTTCCTGTTTTGTCCATTTTAAACCGGTGCGAGTCGTGCTTATAATAACCAACGCGAATATCTTCGTCTCGGAAGCGTGCCGCCAACTTCTCGACCAGGGTGGTTTTGCCTACCCCGGAAAACCCGGCGAAACATAAAAATGGAGCTTTGAAGTTTTCCCAATAACCGTCCATAGAAACTAAGTATCAAATCGACTAAAATCGGAGCTGGGACCAAATGCCTGGGACCCCGAAAGTATTATATAAATGATTAAAAAATATAGTTTTAGCTATTATTTCCGATCGTTATGTCTCTGTCAACCGTTTATGTAGTCCGATCTTGAAAGGGGCGGCGGCTGTTTTCTTCCATAAAAATTAATAGGATCAACTTTGAAGAATACTGACTTTAAGGATAATGGGGTACAGGAAGTGAGGGATGTTTCCCGTCTTAAAGATCCCGCAAGTTATTTTGATAGGCAACAAGTTTACTTTTAATTTATTCTCACTCTTGATGAGGTGACCTTTGATGTTTGTGCGGGGATCTAGATAACGCTCGCTTGTGCTCTTGGATTGTTTTAAAACCAGAAAATACTTAATTAGGGTGGTAGCTTTCTAAACGGTATTATTTTGAGTTTGTCTTGTTTGACAATCATTTTTCTATTATCTACAATGAGCACTCTCACGCGCTATTCCACAATTAGATAGTTTTTTGATTAAGTAGTATTGAGTAGTATGTATCTAATTCTGATTCAATTCTATTTACCCTATACCTTTAAGAGGAAAATAAAAGATGAAAGATTTGAGCCGAAATCTAGTGGTTATTTTATTGAGTGTACTATTCTTGACGCCAGTAGCAACTGCTCAAGAGATCGCGGTAATTAGGACTGACCTTGGAGAAATACAGGTGGAGTTTTTTGAAGATAAAGCCCCCGGCCATGTAAAAAACTTTAAGGATTTGGCTAAGAAAGGGTTTTATGATGGGACCATTTTCCATCGAGTAATCCCTGGTTTCATGATTCAGGGAGGCGACCCTAATACCAAAAGTAGCGATCGTTCGAGCCATGGAATGGGCGGTCCGGGTTATTCTATTAATGCTGAGTTTAATGACACGCCTCATAAAAGGGGTATTCTTTCGATGGCCCGTTCAAGCGATCCTAATAGTGGAGGCTCACAGTTTTTTATTGTGGTAAAAGACTCAGGTTTTCTTGATGGCAAATATACGGCATTTGGCAAAGTCATTTCAGGAATGGATGTGGCAGATACAATAGTTAATTCCTCCCGTGACCCAAGAGATAACCCGAATAAACGGATTGAAATGAAAGTGAAAGTTGTAAATCGTTAGTCATTAAATGGGAATTTATTTGTATTAAATATATTAGGAGTTGTTATGTCTAATGAGATTGCTTTAATTGAAACATCGCTTGGAAATATTGAGTTTGAGTTTTTGGAAGATAAGGCCCCTGGGCATGTTCAAAACTTTAAGAATTTAGCAAATGGCGATTTTTACAACGATACTATTTTTCACCGGGTAATCCCCGGTTTTATGATTCAAGGTGGGGATCCCAATACTAAAAGTGAGGATCGTTCCTCTCATGGAATGGGTGGCCCGGGTCATACCATCGAAGCTGAGTTTAATGATGAAACGCATGCCAGGGGGATTGTTTCCATGGCACGTTCTCAGGATCCGGACAGCGCGGGTTCTCAATTTTTTGTAGTGGTAAAAGATTCAGATTTTTTAGACGGTCAATACACAGCCTTTGGGAGGGTGATTTCTGGTATGGACGTTGTGGACAAGATTGTCGATTCTCCGAGAGATGATAAGGATAACCCGATCGATCGCATTGAAATGAAAGTAACTATCGATTCTCGTTGAGATAGGAGTTGTATTTAATTTAGATTTTAAAAAAACTATGGAACCGGAATATAAGCTTAGCATTTACGAGGTCATGCAAGACCCAACGCCATCTGGGCGTACGTCAGAGGATGGTTCTCCTGCAGGGGATACTATCCGAAAACTTATTTTAGATAATTGGGATAAGTACGAAAAAGTGAGTGTTTATTTTGATGGGATTATGCAAATGACAAGGCCTTTTTGCGATGAAGCCTTTGGTAAACTTCTTGAGGAACGAACTTTAGAGGAATTTAATGATAAAATTCACTTCCCTGACTCCAATGATCGAATCGTTAAGCAACTAAACGATGCGCTTAAAATTAGGATGAAAATTATCAAAGCCAAAAAAGAGAGGGAGGATCTGGCAGGAGGATAGGGGTCGTTTATTTTTTTTTGCGGTTAGGTATAAATAAAATATTTTGTTTTAGTTATTTTTTCCACTTCACTAACTACTGCCTCGGCAAAGGCCTTGATCACACTTGCATCTTTTCCTATTACGAGTCTTTCATAGATAAATAAATCTTCATCGCTTAAAAGAGCCTTCCCTTTCTCAAGAATTTTAAGGAATGGTTTTTTTGCTGTGCTCTCATTTACAGGAACTTCTAGGGCTTCCACAAGGTTTGCTTCAGCAAGACACCCAATACCCTGGCCTATCGCTGCTACGACAAACTCACTCTTATAGCGGTCAGTTAGTAGTAAGCGTACCATTCTATCTTCCCAAAGATACTTTCGAGCTCCAGTACCACCTACGACAACCACCCCTTGAAAAACGGCCTTGATTTGTCTTGTTCCGGTTCCACCTGTAACGAAGCTATCTCCTGTAATTCCTTCCATTGCATCTACAATAAGCCTATCTGGCATACGCCGTCCTGTCTTCATTCCGACAGCTTCCTTCATTTTTCCTGATGCAACAATAATGTTGGCGTCTTCTTTTTTAAAAATTTCATAGGGGACTTCCAATTCTTCTTCATTGTAATAATCTTTAGGTATGATCATTAGTATGTTTTTTCCACTCAAACGTGCCATAAAACTAAAACTCCTTCTTGTAAAAATAAACTTAGAATAGCCAGTTCTCCCCTTAAATTCCTTAAGCTTTTTTGCAAAAGATATGCAATGACCCGGGACTTGGGTCGAGGGTTTGAGAAGGGTTGTATCAACTGGAAATCAATGCTTTGATTGAATAATCGCTAGGGAATGACCTCTGCGCCTCTTCATAATCATCGAACCAATAGGCATCGGGGTTTGATTCGCACACAAGAAATTTCCCGTCGTTATCAACATCGGCTGATCGGTTATATTTAAAGAAAACCTGACCACCTAACATCCCCATCATCTCAACTTTGCCAGTCTCATGCGACATTACTAATCGCGCCCGTTTAGCAAGTCCTGAGCATTTTTTTCTCGCCTCTTCAAAAACTTTATACCCTTCCTCAACAGGAAGCGCGAAAGGTTCATTTCCAAGGGTTGGTCGACAGAGAAAGACGTAATAGGGTGGAACGCCAATAAAGGACAATCGATTGAATAATTCTGCTAAAACATCTGGGTCGTCATTCACACCTTTTATTAAAGGAGTCTGGTTTACCAATATTGCTCCAGACTGCATCAACATATTTAAGCCCTTTACCGCAATTTCAGTCAACTCCCTTGGATGATTAAAGTGAGCCATAATATAAATTTTTTTCTCATCGGTGCTGTAATTTTTAATCATTTCGTGCAGTGAGAGGTCGTTGACGATCTTGTGTGGGTTAAATGCGGGTATCTTGGTCCCGATTCGGATGATTTTTACATGGTCGATTTCACGAATTTGTTTGATAATAGGCTCGAGCTTGCTGGTGGACATAATCATCGGATCCCCACCGGTCAGTAAAACATTAGTTATTTCTTGATGTTCTCTTATGTACTCTAAGCCCGCACTGATATCTTTTGTTACTTCGTCGTTCTCGTCCATAAACAATCGCTTTCGGAAGCAAAAGCGGCAATAGGCCGCACAAACCTCGTTAACCAGTAGAAGAGCAGTAGATGTGTATTTATGTTCCAATCCCCTTACTTTGGTGTATTTTTCCTCATTGGAAGCATCCAGCTGCCCCCAGTCGACGAGTTCTTGAATGTCTGGCATTACAATACGACGGATTGGATCATTTGGATCATTCCAATCTATGAGTGATTGATAATAATCATTGGTCCTGAAAACAAACTCCTTATTGACTTTCTCTAGGTCAACTCTTTCAGTAGCACTCAATTGGGGAATTTGTTCGAGTTTAGTCAAATATTTTGGGGACTTAGGTTTTTTCTCCCCATTTTTATAAATATCTTGATCTTTTTTCCAAGTGGATTGATCGAAGTATTTTTTTATATTCATTTCATGTTACCTCGTGAAAAAATCTTCCCAACTAAAACCTGAATGAGGCTATGAGAGAAATAATTAGTAAAATTTAAAAAGTTTAGCTAATACAAGCCTAAGAGTATCGTGGCAATTAAAATAAATGATCCTCAGCAAGACCCCTTAATCTATTATCGTTACCTTTCAAGCCCGGGATTCTAATGATGGAATTGTGAGAATCGGTGTCCTTTTCCCATCTTTGGGAGAGGTCTATGGCTTGTTAGTATTAATAACATAGAGCCTCGTAGTCTAACATCAGATAGAAAAAATCCTTCTAGCTACACTGAGGAGTTACTATCCTAACCTTTCTCAATGACTGTGGGCAAGAAAAAACTGGTTTTTCTGGGGGAATAAACAAGGGGGCCTAGACACAAAATATTGAATTAAAAGAATATACCTGGTTAAGAAGGTTTTTTTTAATTTTTAACTTTTTGGGTCTGTAACAATAAGTTGAAATCTCTAGGGAGCCAAGCGCTACTTATTTTTCCCTTATGCAAGTTATGGCCTATAGATAGGGCTTTTTCTTGACAGGATAAGCGAATTATTATAGTGTGCCGAGCTTTGAGGAACTAAACTTATATTTTTCGCCTAAGGGCGTTATTATATAGATGCATTGGTTTTAGAGCGTAGGGCCTTTTAGGTTTGCAGGTTTTTCGATGAAAGCTAGCGGTTCTATTAGAGTTATTAGTTATACAATTATTAAAAGAGGAGAGCATTCAATGAAAAAGCAGTTAGTTTTGTTTATTGCCGCAATATTTACATTCGGTATGGTCAGCTCAGCGTATGCTGCGAAAAAGGCCGAGTGCCCGCAGCCGAGGAAAACAAAGTCTGCTCCAGCTGCAACCGCTAAAAAAGATAATACCGCTAAGGCTAATAAAGCCAATGGTAAAAAGATTTACAATAAAACCGCTAAGCCGATGGCCTGTAAAATGTGTCATGGTGATAAAGGTGACGGAACTGGAAAATTAGGCGCTG